>JBHIFE010000047.1:0-10031 GCA_046760985.1 Dehalococcoidales bacterium | reverse complement strand
AGACCATGGGTAGCAACAAAACCGCGGACCGCCCCCACTTTTCAATGCCCCAGAGAAAGAAATGATACCCCCAATAGGTCATAATCAGTGCCAAGACAAAGACAATCAGGCTGGCGGTAACCTTGACCGCGGCATAAGCTCTCGGCTTCTTGACAATAAGGTGAACCAGCTCTGCCTTGATATGGCTGCGCTCATAACTACCGTAGACTGCCCCGGTGAAATAGAGCCAGAAGGCAACCAAGGTAGCTATCTCCTCGACTTCCATACCCGGGTAATGAATAATATAGCGCATAAGTACCGAGCCAAAAAGGAGCAGAACAATGAAGCAAGAGGTGCCAATCAGGATAGCCCGCTGCGCATTAGCTAATGCATTCCATATTGCCAACCTGATCCTTCTGACCCGGTAAAAAACTAAATGGCTCATTTTTCCAAATTAATAACGCCTCACCAGGTTCAGGGGGAGGGGGGCTCAGCTGAGCCCCCCTCTGCTACACTGTAACTCGGGCTCAGGTTGCGCCTTTTCCTGATCTTATTCTACCGGTATGCCCACAGCCGCTCTCATTGTGTCAACGACGGCTTTACCGACCAGCGGCTCAAGCTCAGGCCAGACATCGGTGCGGATGACATCGGCAATATGCTCCAGCTCCGCCTTGGTAGGTATGAGTATTTCCAGTCCGTAGTCAGCCATCTCCTGGCGGTACTTCTCATCATCCGCCTCTACCACCAGCCAGTATTCACTTGCCTGCCGGCTGGCAGCGTCAATCAGGACCTTCTGGTCTTCGGGAGTCAGGCTGTTAAACATGTCCAGGTTGAGCATGAACCACCAGGTCTCGACATACTCGCTGTATTGGATCCAGACGCCCTGGATGTCCATGAACTCGGTGCCCTGGAAGGGAGGACCACCCATCTCCCCGTCAACAATCCCGGTGTCAATGGCGGTATAGGCTTCAGCATAAGGGATGCCCACCGGGATATAGCCGAGGCGTTTAAAGGTCAACTCGCAGGGCTTGAGCGGCATCACCCTGATTTTCATGTTCTTAGGCACATCAGGGTCAAATGGGCTCGGCGGCACTTCCCTCAGCGTACACCCAGACAGACCTATGGGCATGGCTGACAGACCCTTTATATTCACCCCCGACAGCAAGCCATCAACCATGTTATTAATCCAGCCGCCCGGGGCATAGCCTGCCTTAGCCTCTTCAACGTCGGTAAACAGGTAGGGCGTGTAATAGGCTATGTTCAACCTGGGGTCATAGGTGGGGGCTATGGGAACCAAGGCCATTTCAACATCGCCCCTCATCGTCATCTCATTGGCTAACACCCAGTCGCCAAGTATCCCGCCATGGTAGACAGTAATGCCAATGCGTCCCTCGGTCTTTTCCCACACCTCATTAGCGAATTCTTCAACCCTGGGACCGTACGGGCTATCGGCTGGCATAACGTGATTCAGCCGCCACTCATACTTGTAAGGCGGTGGAGCCGGGGCTGGGGCTGGTGCCGGAGCCGGGGCTGGGGCTGGAGCCGGGGCTGGTGCTGGACACCCCATAGCAAATAATATCACTATGAGCAACATTATTGCTGCTATTGGTAATCTGCGTTTCATTCCTTTTCCTCCTTTCTTGATTTATTAGGTATCCCAGCCTATTTTCCTTGCTTTAGTTCATATATCACCCCCTTAGCTATGATCTTACGCCTTGTCTAATATACTCAACTATCTGCTCTTTTGTTAAGTCTTCAATACCCATTTCTCTCAATGACCTCCCCTCTTTGAGGAAGTCACGTTTACAGATTACTGATCCCAACCGTATTATTGACTCTATTATGGGGACCTCTACTCCGAATTTCTGAGCTAGCTGGTAGTATACCGCGGTCCCGACTGGTATATCCTCGGTGAAATAGCGATGCTCCGTGGAATCAGGTCCAACCACCGGTGGCAGAATTACGTCTGAGAATGGACCCAAATATTCCACCCCCATGACACTGCCCTTGGAAAAGAACTGCTCTTCGGTATACTGGGCAATTTTTATTCCCATCGCCTTTGCGATCTGGCACATCTCTTGGTAAAAGGCAAATTGAACCCGGGAAACCGAAGGACTCATTCCATGTTTATACATTGAGAATTTGCCTTTGGGGATACCCAAGGTCATCTCTTCCATTTGTGAGACCTCCATTGGTCCCACGCTGAGGACAGAACCAGGAGTGTGAACAACCGGGTTTGGATTAGAAAGCCCTATCCCAATAACCGTATCCCCTCTTTCCAGCACTGAGGTTCCTTGGAATGGTGGGATGTTTTTTAATGCCTGAAAAAACTTGTCACCATCCTTACTTGGCAAAGCATCGCCCATGAGCCTGTTTATCCGGAGAAGGCAATCCAGGCGACCTGGCTCTGTTTTCCTGACCCCGTATGGCATTGAACTCCAGCCACCTATTATGACATTTACATCACAGCCTCTCTCTCGCATCACGTTTCTAAGCATTAACGACCCAAAATTGTCCGGGAATATGCTTATTACCTGTCCCTCCTCGAGGTATGAGGTCATTTTTCCAAAAAATGGTTTATGTCCCTTTGCTGGAACAGCTACAATTACTAAACCGGCTCCCTTTAGTGCCACCGATATCTCTGTAGTGACAACATCAACCTTGGCAACCCCCACCCTTCTGAACCACCTGAAGTTGACCTGCTGACCTCCGAGCTCTATCTCGTGAGTTTCCAGAACTGCCCCTAAACTTTCCAAGGCAAACTCTGGCAATTCATATAGACGAACCCCATATCCAGCAAGAGCAAAATCTGCTGCAAAAGCCTGCCCACAAGCCCCGGCTCCAAGAACCGCCACCGGCTTTTGCAGTATTTTACTCAAATCCATTCTCTATCCTTTCTGAATATGAACAATAAACTATACTCCCTTATAATGTCAATAGTCACAGAAACTTAATTTTAGGAGTCACATCCGCTTAGTGGCACTCACGAATGCTAAGGATTTCACAATGGTAATGAAGAAATTATAAGGAAAAGTCAAGGAATGCAGTACTTGTGCAAGAGTGCTATACTTATAGTCAATAGGATTGAGGAGAAGTCCATTAGTCATGACAAAGCAAAACTTGAGCGAAATTTTGACAAAAGTGGTCAATGAATATAACGAGTATAGGTCGCCCGAAGCGACAGCACAAGTACTACGTATGGATGAGAGCTCGTTTGAGGTTGAGTTCACCAGACCATTCTGTCGGAGTTGCGGATTTTACGATTACTTCGATGACCTGAGAATATTGTTGGAGGATGAACGAGTAATAACGGCAACCACAGAAGTAAAGGAGAACGGAGATAGCACTACAGTTAAGTTCAAGATAACTTAACGCTTTAAGTTGCCAGATAGGAAAATCAAAAGAAAGCGTGAAGGATTACAAGCAATATGAGAGTCATTGGCTTACTGGGGGGCATGAGTTGGACCTCCACGCTGGAGTATTATCGGTTTATTAACGAGCTAGTTGCTGACAAGCTAGGCGGTCTTCATTCAGCCCCCTTAATCCTGTATAGTTTCGACTTTGACGAAGTTCAGCAAGCTCAACATGAGGATCGCTGGGATGATACTATTACTCTCCTCAGTCAGGCAGGCATAGCTCTAAAGCAAGCTGGAGCTGACTTCCTGGTTATATGCAGCAACACCGGCAATATTGTTGCCGATGCTGTGGCGGAGAAATGTGGCTTACCACTGCTTGATATTGTTGATGTCACTGGCAGAGCCATCAAGGAGCGAGGCTTAGGTAAGGTGGGACTGCTAGGGACACGGTTTATCATGGAGGGTCAATTCTATCGAAGGAGACTGCAAGAACGCTTCGGTATTGACATGCTGGTGCCCGAGGAGGAGGAACGGGTCAAGGTCCACAGGATAATCTACGATGAGCTTTGCCAGGAAAAGATAAAAGATTATTCACGCAGGATTGTCATTAAGATTATCAACGGGCTAATCGAGCGCGGTGCCGAGGGAATTGTTCTCGCATGCACTGAACTGTCACTACTTATCCGAAGCAGTGACATACCTGTGCCTCTATTTGATACCATCTACCTCCATGCTGAGGCAGCAGTCAAACTAGCGCTGAAGAATGAGAATCACAATCTTTAGTAGACCAGCGCAAAGGTCTTCTCAATAGTTTTACCTTTTATACGGTATATGGTCTACCACGACCCTCTCTGCTACTTATCCTCTAGACTTCAGTGAACCGAATGCCTTCCCAACCGCCCAAATCGTAGTCTGGATGTCCTCATTGCTATGGGCTAGGGAGACAAAAGCTGCCTCAAACTGGGATGGAGGCCAATATACACCCTCGGCTAACAAATGGTGGAAGAATCTGCCGAACAGTGCTATATTTGCCTCCTTTGCTGATTCATAGTCAATCACCGGTTTGGTAGTGAAAAAAACAGTAAGAAGTGAAGCAACACGCGAAATATGTAAACTGATACCTGTCTCAGAGGCAGCTTTGACTAGCCCTTCTTCCAAACTTGATGACTTGGCTTCCAGTTGGTGATAGATTCCGGGCTGGCTTAAGACCTTAATTGTCTCTATCCCTGCCGTCATCGCCAGAGGATTTCCTGACAGCGTTCCAGCTTGGTAGACCGGTCCTACTGGAGCCACCATTTCCATTATCTCCCTTCTGCCACCATAAGCGCCTATTGGTAATCCACCCCCAATAATCTTCCCCAGACAGGTTAGATCCGGGGTAATGCCATAAAGCGCTTGCGCTCCCCCGTAGGCGACACGAAAACCGGTAACGACCTCGTCAAAAATGAGCAGGGCGCCAAATTCATGGGTTAACTTGCGTAAGCTAGTCAAAAAACCGAACCGAGGTGGCACCACACCCATGTTAGCTGTTACCGGTTCCACAATTATTGCGGCAATTTCCCCTGGATAGCGTTGGAAAAGCTGCTCTACCGCTTCAACGTTATTATACGGCACTACCAGCGTATTTTGCGCATAGCTCGATGGCACCCCTGGGGAGTCGGGTATCCCTAGAGTTGCCAGACCTGAGCCACCCTTGGCGAGCAACCCATCGGCATGACCATGGTAGCAGCCGGCGAACTTCACAATCCTGTCTCTGCCGGTGAAGGCACGGGCTAGGCGTAGTGCGGTCATAGTGGCTTCCGTGCCTGAATTTACGAAGCGAATCATCTCAACTGAGGGCATGGCAGCATAAATCATCCTGGCTAGTGTTATCTCCAGCTCAGTAGGAGCACCAAAGCTAGTGCCACGCTCTATTGTTTGTCTTAATGCTTCCACTACTTGTGGGTGAGAGTGTCCTAGAATAAGAGGTCCCCAGGAACAGACATAGTCAATGAATTCGTTGCCATCGGCGTCATAGATTTTAGAGCCCTGCCCCCTTACCATAAAAGGAGGAGTCCCACCAACCGCCTTAAAAGCACGTACCGGGCTGTCAACGCCGCCGGGTAAATAATGCTGGGCTTCATCAAAAAGTTGCTTAGAATGCTTTAGTTCCTTCACATTAAGTACCTGATAACCAGGAGGCGATTTCCTTGGCGTGGTAGGTAATTATGATGTCAGCCCCGGCTCTCTTGATCGCAGTGAGAATCTCCAGCACAACTTGTCTCTCGTCTAGCCAGCCTTGCTGGACAGCAGCTTTCACCATAGCGTACTCGCCGCTAACATTATAGGCAGCTACGGGGTAATTAAAAGTATCACGTACTCGCCGTATCACGTCAAGGTAAGCCAGGGCAGGCTTGACCATGATAATGTCCGCCCCCTCGGCGATGTCCTGCTCTACCTCCCTCAATGCTTCCCGCAGGTTAGGTGAGTCCATCTGATAGGAACGACGGTCGCCGAACTGGGGTACCGATTCAGCCGCTTCACGGAAAGGTCCGTAAAACGCTGAAGCATACTTTGCTGCATAAGAAAGAATGGGAATGTGTTGAAATCCCTTTTCATCCAATGCACTCCGGATTGCCTTCACCCTGCCGTCCATCATATCTGATGGGGCTACGATATCAGCGCCGGCTACAGCCTGTGACACCGCTGTTCTGGCTAAAAGCGACAGCGTCTGGTCATTGTCAACATAGCCGTTGACCACAATGCCGCAGTGTCCGTGGCTGGTATATTCGCAAAGACAGACGTCAGTCACCACCAAAAGCTCCGGCACCGACTTCTTTATGGCTCGTATCGCCTGCTGAATAACGCCTTCAGAATCATAAGCTGCCGAGCCAATTTCATCCTTGTGTTCCGGTATCCCGAAAAGAAGAACTGCCGGAATTCCAAGCCTAGCCACTTCTTCAACCTCTCGGGATAGCCGGTCAACAGAAAGGCGAAAGATACCCGGCATTGAAGCTATCTCCTGCTTTATGCCTTTACCTTCTCTGACGAAGAGCGGGTAAACTAGATCCCCTATCTCTACACGGCTCTCCCGAACTAACGCCCTAAGTGACTCTGCCCGGCGCAGGCGACGTAAACGTAACTGGGGAAAACCTGCCATTTAAGTCTCCTTTATGTAAAGTATTGCTCAATTGCTGTCACCAAGCCGGGTATGGTATGTTCACTGGCGACTATATCTACTCTCAGCCCGGCACTGGCTGCCTTGTCCGCCGTTTTGGGACCAATACAAGCAATCTTAACACTGTTTATTGTCTCCCGATTGCCCCCAAGTACGGCTACTAGATTGGACACCGTTGACGGACTGGTGAAGGTAATAACATCAATTTTGTTGGATAAAAGCATCTGCTTGGCTGGTGAGATAGCTTCAGTTGCCGGGACAGTCTTATATGCAGTTACCTCATGCACCTCAGCTCCAAGTTGAGTAATTCCCTCGGCTAATTCTTTATCAGCTATATCGGCTCGGGGGAGCAGAAAGCGTTGTCCAGCAATGTCATATTTCCCGAGCCCGGCTACAAAGCCCTGACTGGTATAAACATCAGGCAGGTAATCGGGAACAATTCCTTTCTTCTTCAAGGCTTTAGCAGTAGCCGGTCCAATAACTCCGATTTTGACATTTTTAAGAGTACGGGTATCTAAATTTAGATTATATAGTCGCTGGAAGAATGCCTCAACACCATTGGCACTGGTAAAAACTACCCAGTGATATTGCTCTAGATTTGAGATAGCCCGGTCAAGTTCCTTTGTATTGGCGGTAGGTTTGATATCAATAGCTGGTAGCTCAATAGGCTGAGCCCCACGCTCAGAAAGAAGTCGGCTGAAAACACTCGCTTGGTGCCGAGCTCTGGTGACCAGGATGCGCTTGCCAAAGAGGGGTCGGTTATCAAACCAGCGAAGCTTTTCCCTGAGTCTGACCACCTCCCCGACCACAATTACTGCCGGTGGGTGGAAATGGTGGCTTTTCACCCTGGCTACAATGTCAGTCAAGTTGCCGACTATAGTTTTCTGATTGGGCATGCTCCCATCCTTAATCACTGCCACCGGAGTATTCGGAGGTCTGCCATGGGCTAAAAGCTGTTCCACTATTTTAGGTAAATTTCGCATACCCATGAGAAAGACTAAAGTATCCACTCCTGTAGCCAACTTTGCCCAGGCAATATTTGAGCCGTTCTTATCGGACGTCTCGTGCCCAGTGATTACAGCAAAAGATGATGCCAGCTTACGATGAGTCAAAGGGATACCAGCGTAAGCGGGAACTGCTACTGCCGATGACACCCCGGGCACCACCTCAAATGGGATATGATTATTCGCCAAGACCTCTGCCTCCTCACCCCCTCGTCCCAAGACAAACGGGTCGCCACCTTTAAGACGGACCACAGTCTTATCCCCTTTCGCCTTCTCTACCAGCAATTGGTTTATCTCATTCTGCTCCATAGTATGTTGCCCGGTAGCCTTGCCAACATATATCCGTTCTGCCTGAGGAGACGCTAAGTCCAAGAGTCGTTCATCAAGTAGACGATCATAAATGATGACATCAGCCTGTGTCAGACATTCAAGCCCCTTCTTTGAAATCAGACCGGGGTCACCCGGTCCGGCTCCCACCAAATAGACTTTGCCTTTCTTCATGTAACCTCACCCTGGTGATAAACTCAGAGGCACCCATTGCCAACATCCTTTGCGCCAGTTTTACTCCCGTCTGCTCTGAGGCAGTAGCACTACCCTCTTCTGAGGCACGCAACATTCTTTTCCCGCTCACATCAGCCACCATTCCTTCGAGTCTCAAGGTATTATCCGTAACCGTCCCGAGAGCAGCAATCGGTGCTCGGCAGCCACCACCCAAAGCATTGAGAAAAGCTCGCTCAGCAGTTACACTCTGCCAGGTAGGCAAATGATTAATCGGCGAAATGAATCCAGCTATCTCTTCATCACCGAGCCGTGTTTCTATCACCAGCGCCCCCTGCCCTATTGCTGGGAGGAAATGCTCCAGGGACAGATATTCGCTTATCCTGTCCTCCCACCCCAGCCGTATCAAAGCGGCTGCTGCCAATATCACGCCATCAAATTCTCCACGCAAAACCTTGCGTAGGCGAGTGTCAACATTTCCCCTGACGTTGCTTACCTCTAAATCAGGGCGATAGGCGGCAAGCTGAACAGCACGGCGGAAACTGCCGGTGCCAATTCTTGAACCTGCGGGAAGTTCGGCAAGCTTCCCGACTCCGGATACCAGAACGTCTCGTGGGTCGAGTCTCTCGGTTACCGCCGCCAGACATAATCCTTGAGGAACTTGGGTGGGCACATCCTTGAGACTGTGCACAGCTAGGTCAATTCTGCCATTAATTAGAGCTTCTTCTAGCTCCTTGACAAATATCCCCACCCCGCCGATTCGGTCAAACTGGATATGGTGGCTTCGGTCGCCTTTGGTTACTATCTGGCTAATGCTGACCTTAAGAGAGGGATTTAGCTCTCTGATTTTGGCTGCCACTGACTCAGACTGAATCAGAGCCAGCTGGCTACCCCGGGAACCGATAATGATACTCGTCCTCATTCCTGCTGCTCAATATTCAATTGGAATAGTTCTCTTACCATCTCAGCATAATCCTTGTTACTGCTAGCGTTTGCTTTCAAACGAGACATAGGGTCCTTAAGTATTTTAGTCACAATTGACCTAGTCATAGCTTCCAGGCTGTCTCGCTCTTCATCAGAGAGTCCGCGCAATTTCTTGAGAGTTTTATTCAGTTGTGTACGGCGTATATCTTCGGCTCTGTTCATTAGGGCACTGACTACGGGTCTAACCTCAAGAGCCCGCCACCAAGAAGTAAACCTACCTACCTCGGCTTTTATAATCACCATAGCCCTCTGGCTCTCGCGCTCCCTCTGATTGCGGTTCAAATCAGAAATCTGAGTGAGATCATCAATATTGTGCAAGAAGACATTATTTATTTGCTTCACCCCAGGCTCCACATCACGGGGCACAGCGATATCAACGATTACTAGAGGACGATCAGGGCGAGTGCTCATTGCCTTCTCCACTTGATCCTGTTTCAAAACTAAGTGAGGTGCCCCGGTGCAACTGATGACTATATCGCAAGCACCCAACTCCTCCACTAAGCTGTTTGAAGCGACCATGGCAGTACCAAGTGCTGCTGCCAGAGCTAAAGCTTTTTCTCGAGAGCGGTTATAAACGACTATCTGGGAAGCCCCTCTTTCTTTGGCTGCCTTAGCTACCAGCCTTCCTGCCTCGCCAGCACCAATGACTAGAATCTTGCAGGTTTCGATGTCCTTGACAATCCTGGTAGCTAAGTCTACTGCCACTGAACTGACCGAGAGCGCATTTTTGCTAATTCCTGTCTCCTCCCGAACCCGTCTACCGGTTTGAATAGCGTGCCGGAATAGATTGCCTAAAGGTAAGTTCACCATGCCAGCTTTTTCACTCGCCTCCAGCGCCTGCCCTACCTGGCCTAAGACCTCAAACTCGCCAATAATCATCGAATCAAGCCCACTAGCTACGCGAAATAGGTGCTCAAACGCTGTTTCATTCTTATGGAGGTAAATGTGAGGTAGCAAGTCGGCAAAAGAGACACCCGTCGCAGCATTTAGGAAGTTGATGCAAGCTTGCTCGGTGGGATGACTAGCCACAGTGTAAACCTCGGTTCGGTTGCA
>JBHIFE010000046.1:0-10071 GCA_046760985.1 Dehalococcoidales bacterium | reverse complement strand
CTGTTTAGTGAAACTGCTGCCAAACCTGCCAAAAAAAGAGTGAAGACAACCACGACTCCGGTACCGGTTGAACCTGTGGCTGAAGCCAAACCTGAAGCAAAGCCCGGAAAGGCTCCAGCCGTGCCCCGCCTTGTCCCGAAACAAACCCCGGCTGCATCCGATTAGGCAGGCGCCATCATTGTGGCTGGGGAACAAAGGTAGCTAACCGACTATTTTTTCCGATTGGTGATGTAATTGGTTAATTTTGTTAACGCCTGACGACTGGTATTTTCTGGCAGGAGTCTGAGATTATGGCTTGCCCTGGCGCAATACTCTGAGGCAACCCCATAGCATTCGTCAACAATTGATGAATTGCGAACTAGTTCTATTGCCAGCTTTATATTTTTCTGTTTATCTCTGTTCTCAAAGACCTTCTTTACCGGATTGTCCTCAGGATAGCGCTCCAGGATAAGTATGGCTGGTAAGGTAAGGGTACCCTGGGCTAAATCCGAGCCCACTGGCTTGCCTAATTCCTCCTTGCTGCCAATAAAATCAAGGATATCATCCACAATTTGAAAGGCTATGCCAAGGTTATAGCCGTATTCTTTGAACACTTCAACCAACTTTTCCGGAGCCCCACTCAGAATAGCTCCGGACTGGGTAGCCAAAGAGAATAGGGAAGCGGTTTTATTGGAGATCCTCTGGAAGTAGTGATGCCGTGTCTGCTCTAGCTTGAAAGCACTGAGAAGTTGACTTAATTCTCCACTAGAGATAGTCGCCAGGGTTTGGGAAAAGAGCTTTATTACTCGCGGGTTATAAGTGTCAGAGACAAATTCTCCTGCCTTGGCAAACAGGTAATCGCCGAGGAGAACGGCTGTCTCTTCACCCCATAGCTTATTAATCGTGGGGCTACCCCGGCGAACCATAGACTTATCTATGGTGTCATCATGAACTAGTGTGGCGGTATGCATAAGCTCAACAGCGGTAGCCATCGGTAGAAGATACCTAAGGTCATAATTATAAAACCTGCCGGCTAAGAGTGTAAGTGCCGGTCGAATTCCCTTACCGCTGCTCCTCACCACATAGCTCAATTGCTCAGATAAGCAGGGAAAATCAACCTTACTGATTGACTTTAGGTTGTTCTTTACCTTGGCTAAATCTGCTTGAATGCATTCATAAATCCGGCTAAGTTCCAACTATTTCCTCTTTTATTATCAGCTTAGTCAGGGGCTTGTCCTAATCGGCTAGTTTCCTCTTCGGCTATTTTGTCATCCAGTTTAGTAAACAGGGGTTGGGGTTCCAGCAACCTTTGTCCCGGTGGCAAATCTTGCCACTTCCAGCCATATCTTTCTATGCTACCCTCGAAGCCGAGATATTCGTGTACTTTCTGTGAGCTGAAGGGCAGGAATGGATAAAGCATGGTTTTTAACTGGGCAATCACACTAAGCGCTACATAAAGTGAGCTAGCCGCAGATTGCCGGTCTTCCTTGATTACTTTCCACGGTGATTTTTCATCAAGATAGCGATTAGCTAAATGAGCTAGTGCCATGGCATTTTTTATAGCTTCTTTGAAAGAACATTCAAGGAGACATTGATCCATAGCTATTAAAATACTTTCGGAACCTTTTAACACTTGTTGGCTGACTTCGTCGAAATCACTGGGTTCCGGCACGCAGCCGTCAAAGTTGCGGTAAGTAAAAATAAGCACTCGGTTAACTAAGTTGCCGTAGGTAGCCACTAGCTCATCATTGTTACGACGGACAAACTCGCGCCAGGAAAAATCAGTATCCCCGGTTTCGGGCATGTTTATTGAGAGTATATAGCGCAATGGGTCAGGGTCATAGCGGGAGAGGAAGTCGGGTAACCAGACCGCCCAATTGTGGCTGGTGGAGAGTTTCCTGCCCTCAATAGTTAAGAACTCATTAGCCGGCACGTCATAAGGGAGATTGAGTTCATCATAGCCCATCAACATTGCCGGCCAGATGAGAGTGTGGAAGGGAATATTATCCTTACCGATAAAATAATAGCTCTTTACCTCGCCCTGCCAGAAAGAGCGCCACTTCTCTTCATCCCCACTAGATTTAGCCCACTCCTTGGTTGCCGAGAGATAACCGATAACCGCCTCAAACCATACATAGATACGTTTATCTTCAAAGCCCTCAAGCGGTACCGGCACTCCCCACTCTATATCACGGGTTATGGCTCTATCTTTAAGCCCCTCCTTAAGGTAGCGCATGGTAAGGTTAAGGACATTGGGTCGCCAGTGGGTCTGCTGTTTCACCCAGTCGAAGAGCCTATCACTAAAGGCAGAAAGTTTTAAAAAGAAATGCTCTGTATCTCTGAACACTGGAGTGGTGCCACAGATACGGCAGTGAGGGTCAATCAGCTCAACAGGACTCAAAGGCTTGTCACATTGATCACATTGGTCGCCTCGAGCTCCAGAGGAATGACAGTATGGGCAGGTGCCCTCAATATAGCGGTCGGGTAAAAAACGCCGACATTCGGGGCAAAAAGGTTGGGATACAGTGTCCCTATAAATATAGCCTCTATCAAGTAGGGTAAGGAAGATATCCTGGGTTACCTTAGCATGGTTGGCGGTGCCGGTTGTGGTAAATAAATCAAAGGAAATACCGAGCTTTTGCCATGATTCAAGAAACTGTTGATGGTACCGGGCAACTATTTCGCTGGGCTTCTTTCCCTCTTGTTCTGCTTTGATAGTTATCGGCGTGCCATGCTGGTCTGAACCCGATACCATTAGTACTTCATTTCCTTTAGCACGGTGGTAGCGGGCAAAGATGTCCGCTGGCAGATAAGCTCCGGCAATCTGTCCTAGGTGTAGCGGACCATTAGCATAGGGCCAGGCAACTCCGATAAAAATTCTTTCGCTCATACTCTACTTCCAATAATGGCAGGGGTTAATACTTATTCTTCAAAGAAGGTCAGTATCCGCTCACCCTTCTCCACTTTATAGTGAGCGTAGCCTTTATTCAGGCAACACTGGATGCAATAACGTGAAGTCTCACCTTCTTCATCCTCAATGCCATCCTTTTCCTCAATGGCTAGGTAACGCTCTGGATACGGTATAGTGCGGTGACATTCATCACACTGGACTTCTCCCAAAGATATACACCCACGACGCATTTATTAACTCCTCTTAAAGCTTTGACATGAATCCTTTTTTCTGTCCCAGCTCTTGTCTAACCTGAGCCAGGCTCGATATAATTCCTTACGTGGTAAGCCGGTCTCTCTAGATATTCTGGCTATCGCCTCTTTAGCCGTTACCCCTGACAGATACATATAATGTAACTGTCTCTCAATATCCTCTGTCAACTGTGGCTTTTCCTTCTCCCTCTTACCTTCAATAACCAGAGTAAATTCTCCCTTGGGCTTGGTGAAGTACTTTATGGCTTGGCTTACTGTCCCCCGGAAAACTTCTTCGTGAACTTTGGTGAGTTCGTGGCAGATGGCTACTTTTCTATCACCAAGAATAAGTAGTATATCATTTAGCGTCGCCGGTAACCGATGGGGTGATTCCAGGACAACGATAGTGCTACCTTCACGAACTACAGATTCTAAAAGATGTTGCCTGGCATTAGCTTTATGGGGCAGAAAGCCAAGGTAGAGAAACCTATCTGTAGGCAGTCCTGAGACAACGAGTGCAGTGATAACAGCAGAAGGTCCGGGAATGGGAACAACCGGGATACCTCTTTGGCTGGCTGCAGCAATCAGTTCATAGCCAGGGTCAGACATTCCCGGCATTCCTGCCTCAGAAACAAGTGCCACATCCCCGTCTTCAAGGTAACCTAGAATATAATTCAGTTTACTGTACTTATTGTGCTCATGATAGCTTGTCATCGGCGTTTTAATATCGTAGCTGGTAAGAAGCCGTTTTGTCTTGCGCGTATCTTCAGCAGCAATAAGCTTTACCTCGCGCAGGATGCGGAGAGCACGCAGGGAGATATCCTCTAAGTTGCCAATAGGGGTAGCCACAACGTAAAGAGCTGGCATCGTCTCTTATCTTCCTTAATTTAACCATTATAACCTAACGTTTCGTTAGGTGTCTAGCTTTGAGATTCACAAGCACTTTAGCCAAGATTTCTTGACTTAACCTCCGGCTTTTGTTATATTCCTTATCTAAAAGATGAAGAGCAAAATGGCTGGTCCTAAATTTAGGCAACTCCGGCGTTCCTACGGGTTTGACGAAGTGGCGATAGTTCCCGGAGATGTGACTATTAATCCCGACCAGACAAACATTGATTTCAAGATAGATAATTTTATCTTTTCCATTCCCATTATCACTTCGGCAATGGATGCGGTGACCGACGTCAATTTTGCTGTCCTGATGAGCAAGATGGGTGGGCTTGCCGTTCTCCACTTGGAAGGAGTACAGACCCGTTATGATAATCCCCAAGAGGTATTATCTGAAATTGCTCAGGCACCTGATGCTGAAATCACCTCTTTGCTGCAGGAAATCTATTCCCAGCCGATTAAGGAGAACCTTATTGGGGAGCGAGTCCAGGCAATTAAAAAGCAAGGGGGTATTTGTGCTGTCTCGGTAACACCGGCTAATACCAAACGCTTTGCTCCCATATCTGCTGAGGCGGGGGCTGATATTCTTGTGGTGCAGTCCACCGTTACCACTGCCCGGCATATATCCAAAAGTTATCGCGGTCTAATTTTCTCTGAACTGTGTGAAGCCATACCCATGCCAATTATCGTCGGTAATTGCGTCAGCTATAGTGCTTGTTTAGAGCTAATGAGAACCGGAATCTCCGGGGTTTTAGTTGGTGTCGGTCCCGGTGCAGCTTGCACCACCAGGGAAGTCCTTGGTGTCGGTGTTCCACAAATAACGGCTACTATTGATTGTGCTGCAGCTAGAGATGAATATCTACGCGAGTCGGGCAGGTACGTGCCGATAATTACTGATGGCGGTTTTCGTAAAGGTGGAGACCTCTGTAAAGCCCTGGCTGCCGGGGCTGATGCAGTGATGGTGGGCTCCATTTTTGCTCAAGCCAAAGAGGCACCGGGATTAGGTTATCACTGGGGTATGGCTAACCCCCATCCGGCATTACCCAGAGGGACCCGGATAAGGGTTGGGAGCACGGGCACATTAGAGCAAATCCTTTTTGGTCCCAGCTCAGTCACCGACGGCAGTCAGAATCTTGTTGGGGCTATCCGCACCGCAATGGGTATCTGTGGTGCTGCTAATATTCAGGAAATGCACAAGGTAGAGATGGTGATTGCTCCAGCCATTACCACTGAAGGTAAGTCCTGGCAGTTATCGCAATCTTGCCGGTGATGCGTTTTCGGCTTCACTTAAGCGGCAAAATTATTCTTCTTCCTCTTCAGTTTCAGTTACTTTACCTGCCTCCTCACCAACACGGGGTAGCAAAGCTTCTACTCTTTCCCGTTTGCGTGGTGGGAAGGTTAATTTATTAATTATTTGGCGTAACTCTTGGAATCTCCCCACTGGCTGTCCGATTCCCACTTCTACTACTACACCATCTACCCCTATTTTCCAGAGAACCTGAAGTTCATCAGCACTCACATCTAATGGGGCGGAAACTAACAGAGGTTTGGTTAATAAATCGGCAAAGCGCTGGAAGAGCATGAGGCGATGCCAAGTAAGGAAACGCTCCTTTTCTGGCTCCTCAGCAATAAGCACTGCATCTATTGGTAATACATTAACTGCTCTTAGCAGACCCTCACTTAACGATGCCTCTACCTGTAGAATTTTGCCTATTTCATCATCCTGAGATAGGGCTAGTGCTGTACTAGACGGGAAGACGATAAAATCGCAGCCAGCCTCTACCATCGGTCTTATTTCTTTCCGGCTGATATCCCCCAGCCATCCACCCCAGGGGATATCAGACATACATCGGGCTATCTTTTCCACGGTTTTAGCTCTCGCACTCAATTTGGCAACAGGCAGCAGCACAGCATCGGCACTGGGAATACAGTCAGCCAACTTACTAACATTACCGGCTTGAACCAAACTGGCAATAAGCAGTATTTTCTGCCTCGTTGAGACTGGTTGTTTGGCTCTAAACCCCATAGGCTGAGGTGCCACTTTTGCTATCTGATTTAGCTTGTCTATTAACCGGCTCATTCCACTCTGATCCCCCTGAACTACGCTGACTTTGGATTAGTATAACACACCCTCAGAAGATTTTAACAGAATTTAAATGTGGACTTTATGAGCAATTAATTCTGGTGCTTTAGGATGAAAGTAAATGAAAGTAAATCGGAGTAGAAAAAATACAATAACCGGTCTATTGGTATTGCTAATTTTCTTTCTAACTATATATGCACCGGTAGAGTTGAGTCTGGTAATAGTTAATTGGGGTTTAGCCCCTAAATTCATATTTGAACTCGTCTTCATGTGGTTATTCTATGGTCTAGCCGTATTCATAGTCTCATTAGTAATCCAGAGGCGTGTAAGAGAAAAATAAGACAATAAATATAGGAGGATAACATGATTAAAACCGTTATCAGACTTCAAAATATGGTTATGGTGTTTGATGCTAGGGGTGAGCAGGTACCTAAATATCAAGGTCAATATAGGGATGTGAGGAAAAACATCATGAGGGACGCTTCGTCAGAGACAATATTTACCCGGTGGTCTAATTATGACTCTGAACCAGAGACTGTTTCTAGAGAGGAATGGTAAGCAAAGAATGACGCATTATGAACAAATAAACAATATGTTGACTACAGGTGAGGTAGCTCATCTTCTCAATGTGCATACCGGCACAGTGAGGCGGTGGAGCGATCAGGGAGCAATAAAAGCGTATCGTATTGGACCTCGGGGTGAGAGGAGATTTCGGCGGGATGATATTGCTGTTTTCTTCTTGGAGAGAGCTGTTCGTAAATATTTGCGAAGCTAACTGGAATTATCCTATCACTGCCAGATTCACTAGAAGTCTTGCCCAGGTAAAAGTACTCGGTGTAAGCCACAATACCGGCACCGTTCATATCGGTGTCGTACCTTGTAAAATCCTTTCCGGCTACAATACGGACAAAAGACAAATTTTGTCCCGTTTCCCGGTTTCTTAGCTTGTCCATTTATGACTATACTCGAAGCCACGGTTACCTCTTTTTCCACCTTATCCGAACGGAATAATTTATTCCTATCTTTTCATTGTAGTGTCTCAAGATTAATTACCCCTAAAAATGTTGTTTAAATTTCGTTAAAGTTCTGCCAAAAGTCCAGAATATAGCCACTTCCACTTGGTATCATTTGTTTTATGCTCTCTATCAATGAAGCACTCCTCACACAAACTGTGAGAAACTCCTTTCTTACCTTTCCTTTTTTCTTTTTATGAAGGGCAATTAAGTTATTTGCCTATTGACATTTTTTGTCCTATTATAATACAATTGGCACACAAGGGTCTAAGGAGCACAGGACTCAGATATGGAGGATACAGTCGCCGAGTATGAGGCTAGGGTTCTTGATGTCCTCTTGGAGAAGGTGCATCGGTGTGGAGGATATGATTTCCGCGGCTATAAACGTGGAACGGTCATGCGCCGTCTGGAAAGAAGACTTCAGGCTACCGGGTCGAAAACATACTTAGATTATATGCACTATCTGGACACTCATCCCGAAGAGTATCAAAAGTTTGCTGAGTACCTCACCATAAAGGTAAGTGGCTTCTTCAGAAGCCCATATACTTTTCACCAAGTAGCTGGACTAGTGCTACCGGAGTTGGTGTCATACAAGAAAAGACGAGGGGAAAGAAGCCTGAGGTTCTGGAGTGCTGCCTGTGCTCGGGGTGAAGAGCCATACTCTATCGCTATTATGCTGGCTGAATTCTTAGGGCAGCAGCGGCGGAACTTTGACATTTCAATCTATGCCACTGATATTAGTCGGCAGGCTCTGAAAGAAGTACAGGCAGGGATATACTCCTCCGATGATGTAGAAAATCTCCCCAGCAATATCTTGGAGACGTATTTCACCCGTCGTGGAGAAGGGTATGAGGTAAGGTCTGATATTAGACAAATGGTCAACTTTTCCTGCGTTGACCTAACCGCAACTATTCGGCAGTCTCTTCTGGATCTGGACTGCATATTTTGCTGCAATGTCTTGATATATTTGCAGAGGCAGCTTCAGGATAGGGTACTGGGTATGCTGTATGATTCACTGACTACTCCTGGCTACTTGGTTCTGGGAGAGATGGAAACGCCAACAGGTAATCTGTGTGGGAAGCTGGAATGCCTTGATAGCAAGGCGAAAATATATAAGAAGAAGGTTAGGACCAATTAGAAGCATAGCCCTACTACAAAGGGGCAAAGGAGGATATCATGAGGCAAAGAATTGGTACTAGACTCATCAGTGCTTTCTTGATTGGCGCTGCTATCACTATGCTGGTGGGGGCGGTTGCCGTGTTTGCCCAGGTGAGGGTAAATAATAATGCCAACGCCGTCCTCAGTATCGATATTGAAGAGCTGGCTTTTTGCGATGGCTTGGCAGCGAATCTGGCTGGGACCCGGTGGTATGAAAGAGAGTTCTTTATGTTTAGTGAGGTTGGTAACCCGGCTAAGCAGAAGGAGTATAGTACGAAACTGGACAATGCCTGGGAGGCTCTCGCCCAGGATGCTGAGGCTATCTGGAGTCTGCCAGAGGAGGCGGTCGTAAAAGACCATGCCGATGAGCTAACCCAGTTGATAGCCCAGAGCCGTCAAGAACTGACCGTAGTCAAGAATCTGATGCTGTCCGGCAGAAGCTATGAAGAGGTGCAGCCCCAATATCAGGAATATAGAAA
The DNA here is from genome assembly GCA_046760985.1 of Dehalococcoidales bacterium. Taxonomy (GTDB): domain Bacteria; phylum Chloroflexota; class Dehalococcoidia; order Dehalococcoidales; family RBG-16-60-22; genus JBHIFE01. The sequence goes on along the minus strand of JBHIFE010000046.1, from coordinate 1,330 downwards.
CACCGTGTACAAATTGGAGGATCTTGTCAGGCATATGTCTCAGCACGCTCGGGAGATTCTGAAAGAGAGACAGGAGGGGCTGATTCAGACCCAGGCTACCCTCAGAGACTTGGTGATTGCTACTGTGGCGGTGGCGGTTATTCTTGCCTTCTTTTTGGGCATCGCTCTTACCCGCTCTATTACCCGACCGGTCAGCAGATTGTCTGAGGTTACTAAGAAAATCGCCGCTGGAGACCTGAACCAGAGAGCTAAGGTGACCTCCAAAGATGAGCTGGGTGAACTGGCTACCTCTTTCAATCAGATGACAGAGAGCTTGCAAAAGTCCAGGGATGAAATCCAGGAAAAGAACCAGGAACTGGAAGCCATGAATGAGGAGCTTAAAGCTAGCAATGAGGAGTTAAGACAGACGCAGGAGAAGTTGATTCGCTCGGAAAGGCTGGCGGCAATAGGGCAGCTGGCGGGGGGAGTGGGGCACGAGCTCAGGAACCCCTTAGGAGCTCTCAGGAACGCCGTTTACTATGTAAAAGGAAAGGTGGCGAAGAGTGAGCTGGCGCAGAAAGAGCCGAGAGTTATGGAATTTCTTGGCATTATGGATGACGAGATAAATTCGTCTAATAAGATTATCAACGACCTGCTGGGATTTTCCCGTGTGGGGAAGCCCTCGGTCTCACCTACCCAGATAAGGAGCGTGATTGAGGAAGCCCTGTTACGGATGCATATCCCGGAGAACATTGAGCTGACCAAAAAGCTGGATGCTGAACTGCCCCAGGTTGAGGTAGACCCCGACCAGATTCAACAGGTATTAGTCAATATGATTACCAACGCGGTACAAGCCACGCCTGACGGAGGCAAGCTGACAATCAGCGCCAGGGAGAGGAAGGAGTTTCTGGAAGTGGAAATTGCTGATACCGGTGAGGGGATACCCGAAGAAACTAGGGATAAAATCTTTGACCCTTTATTTACCACCAGGGCTAAAGGCATTGGGTTAGGCTTGGCGGTATGCAAATCAATCATTGACCGACACGGGGGAAATATTGAGGTGAAGAGTAAGGTGGGTAAGGGAACCACTCTTAATATAAAGTTGCCACTAAGGGCAGCCGCATAGGAGGATTCAATTGGAAAAGAGAAAAAGGAAAACCAATGTGTTGGTAGTTGATGACCTTCAGAGCATACGCCTGACTTTGGGAGGAATACTGGAGGATGAAGGCTACAATGTAGTTACCGCAGAGAATGGCTACCAAGCCATTGAAGCAGTAAAGAAAACTCACTTTGATGTCATCTTTATGGATATAAAGATGCCGGGAATAAATGGAGTTCAAACCTTCAGGGA
>JBHIFE010000045.1:0-10320 GCA_046760985.1 Dehalococcoidales bacterium | reverse complement strand
CATCAAGGGCTCTGCCTAAGGCTTTAAACAGGGCTTCTGCTTTGTGATGGTCATTGGTGCCATAAACAATCTTGGCATGAAGGTTAAGTCTGGCTTCAATGGCAAAAGACTCAAGGAAGTGACGGATAAGGTCGGTGGGAAATCCAGCCATATCATTACCAGCAAAAGATAGCTCTAGAACGGTATACCCCCTGCCACCGATATCCACCGCCACCATAGCCAAGGCGTCATCCATGGGCACCGTGGCATCCGCCATACGAACAATGCTCCGCTTCTCACCTAAGGCTTCAGTAAAAGCCCTACCCAGACAAATGGCAACATCTTCCACCAGGTGGTGCTGGTCATTCCCGGTGGCTGCAATCTTTATGTCAAATACTCCGTGACGAGCTACTTGAGACAGCAGATGGTCAAACATGTTAATCCCGCTAGTTATCTCCCACTTACCACTACCATCAATATTAAGTTCCAAGTTGACCTTTGTTTCTTTAGTCTCTCGTTTAATAATAGACAATCTTTCAGTCACTTATCTACCCTCCTAATTTCTCCAGTCATTTAGCAACCTATCCCCCTGACCCCCTTCCCTTGCTAAGGGAAGGGGGAGGTAGGTAAGAGAGGGGCGAAGCCCCTCTCTAAAATCTCTTCCCCCTCTCCTTTTAAGGGGGGATTAAGGGGATGAGGTTAATAAACAGTCTCCCGGAGTACTTTGATTAAAGCATCGGTGTGCTCTGGCTTACCGACGCTAATGCGGATGCCATTTGACAAAAGTGGCTGGTCAAAGTAACGAACCAGTATCCCCTTATTCTGCAATTTCTGCCAGAGTTCTTTTGCCTTGCCATTTAGCACCGAACAGAAAATGAAGTTAGCTTGTGATGGGAGAGGCTTTAACCATTTTAGCTTTTTGAGCTCTGCAAATAGCCTTCCTCTTTCGGCAATTATAGCCTTTACCCTACCCTTTAAATAATCAATATCCTTCAGTGATTCTTCTACAGCGACCACGGCGGCTAAACTTACATTATAAGGAAGCTTGATTTTCATCAAGTAACTAGCAACTTCGGATGGGAAAATACCGTAGCCTACTCTGAGACCAGCCAGCCCCGCCCACTTACTGAAGGTTCGTAGCACCATCAAGTTTTTGTACTGGCTAACTAAAGGAGCTACCGTCTCCCCGTAAAATTCGTAGTAGGCTTCGTCAACCAGTAGCGGCACCCCAGTATCCACTAACTCTAGAATACCCGTCCCTGGAGTGACCGTACCAGTGGGGCTGTTAGGGTTAGCCAGAATTATAAGCTTGGTCTTTGGGGCTATGGCAGCTTTTACTGCGCTTACATTGACAACAAAATCCTGGTCCCTGGGTATATTTACTAGTTTCCCTTTATTTATCAGTGTTCTCAGGCGGTACAGGTCAAAGGTAGGGATACAATTTATTACCTCGTCACCCGGCTCAAGAAACAAGCACAGGATATCATCCAAGAGCTCACCACTACCATTGGCTGCCACAATATGGCTGGCATCAACTCCGGTATATTTCTGCAATTGCTGGCGAAGCCTAGTCTGTCCAGCATCGGGGTAAATTTGCCAATAGTTGTATTCAGCCAAGGCTCGGCGCACCCTTGGTGAACAACCATAGGGATTCTCATTGGCATCAAGTTTGATAACCTTCTCTACCGGAACTTCTGTTGCCTCTAAAGTGTCCGGAGACTGGTGTGGAGCATAGCCACCGAGAGTAACCAGCTCAGGTCGTATTAATTTGTCTATTGCCAGAGGGGAATCAGAAGGAGCCACTAATAGAATACCTCCCAAATTGAGCAACAATTAACACCGACGCATTTTAGCATATATTATGTCAAAGGGCAATCGGCTATGATAAGAAGTGAGGGCAAAGGTAATTAAGCCAACCTAATCAGTCTGAAGCCTCTTTTCCACCGCCCGGGCATGAGCATCAAGCCCCTCAGCTCTAGCTATGACTGATGCCGCTTTACATAGCTTCCTTAAATCAGCCTTGTTTACAGAGACTACGTTTATAAACTTAACAAAATCGCTTACGCTAAGCGGTGAGCTAAACCGAGCCGTCCCCCCGGTGGGCAAAACATGGCTTGGTCCAGCCACATAATCGCCCAGAACTACGGTTGAGTTTGTGTCGATAAATATGCACCCGGCATTAGAGACTCTATCAACATAGGAGTTAGCATTCTCTACCATCAGGCAAAGATGTTCCGGGGCATAAAAGTTAGCCAATTCTATAGCTTCGCCCACATCAGTAACTACCACTATCATCCCTCTATTTAAAGACTCAGCAGCTATGGCTCGGCGTGACAAACCCTCCAATTGTTGCGTCACTTCCCGATTGACTGCATCAGCAAATTGTGATGAGGTGGTGATTAGAATAGCTGAAGCTAGCGGGTCATGCTCAGCTTGAGCCAAAAGGTCAGCAGCACAATATTCCGGATTGGCTGTTTCATCAGCGATGATTAATACCTCGCTTGGTCCCTGAAGTCCATCAATGTCAACCGCTCCGTACACCATCTTTTTAGCCAGAACGACAAAGATATTACCCGGACCACAAATCTTGTCCACCCTAGGAACAGATTTGGTACCGAAGGCTAAGGCAGCGATAGCCTGAGCACCACCGACGCAAAAAACACGGTCAACCTCGGTAATATTGGCAGCAACTAATGTAGCTGGTGGCACTACCCCATTTGATTTTGGTGGTGTCACCAGGATAACCTCACTAACCCCGGCGACCTTAGCCGGTATCACTGTCATCAACACTGTTGACGGATAAGACGCGGTGCCACCGGGAACATAGGCGCCGATACGCTCCAGTGGGCGTATCAGCTGACCGGAATCAGTTCCAGTCACCTCACGCCAAATATTATCCTTCTGGACACTGTGAAAGGAGCTAATTCGCTCAGCTGCCAGCTTGAGGGCTGAGACAAGTTCCTTATCTACCTCTCGGTAAGCGTCGGCTATCTGTCTTTTATTTATTTCCAGCGAGGTTAGCTTTACTCCGTCAATTTTAGAAGTCAGGTCAAAAAGTGCCTTATCCCCTCCCTTTTGCACTTCACTGATAATTTGCCTGACTGCCTGTTCCGGGTCATCGGTACCAAACATCTTCTTTAGCTTTCGCCTTAGTGCTAAGGAAACCGGGTAAGACTCAAGCAGGATTGGTCGGAATAGTGCTGATTTTGCTGACGGGAAACCTTTAATGACTCTCAATTTGGATGTTCTCCACTGCGGCGCACAGGGTGTTAATAATAGACTTTATCCTTTTGCCTTTGCTGGAACTAAACTGAGTGCTGGTATTACCAATCAGACAAGCCGTGGATTCAAAAAGAGTATCAATAATCTTGAGGTTATGTCTGGCTATGGTTCGACCGGTCTGGGTATTTTCAATGAGCAAGTCAGCATCCTCAGGCAAAAAGGCTTCACTGGCTCCCCAGGTAGGAATCACCCGGTAATGTCCAAGGTGATTATCTCTGGCATACTTATCAGCTATATTGACATACTCTGAAGCCACTCTAAGTGGCACTAATTGTTCAGCACTAAGCCGTCTCAAGTCATAAACATCAGTTACCGATAGAGTCTGGCTGACTACAGCGACTATTTTCACCTTACCAAACTCAAGGTCTAGAAACTCCCTCACTGGGCTAGATGGAAACTGGAAAAGGTGCTCCTTAAGCCAATCCCTACCGGTAATAGCTAAATCAAAATTACCATTGGCTACCTGTAAAGGCATATCCTGGGGTCTAATCACCTTGACCGTAACCCAATCTAAACCAATGGTTGGTCGTCGATTGCCTAAGGCTGACGGGTAATCGTCAATCTGAATCCCGGCTTTGCTCAATAGCTGAAGTGTTGGCGTTTGTTGATGCCCATCAGGTAAAGCTATTCGGACCACATCCTCCCCTATTTGGGGAGGTATTGCCGCCGTTTTCATCCTATCCACGGAGAGGGGATGCTCCTCAGCCGCCGGCAACTTATCGCCAATTGAAGCTACAACCTCACCCAAATCTTTTGTTTGCCAACTACTCTTATTAGCTATGAGAAAGGCAGCAAAATTAAACACCTTGCTTACTGGCACCATGCCATAGTTAGAAATCTCCGCCTCGGTCCTTCCCGGAATTAAGGCTAGGTCGGCATTTTCTGGTGGATAAACCTCAGCTCCTCCCCACACGGGAAAGATGCTGAATCGGCTCAGCCGATTTCTTAAAGCAAATGACTCAGCCAAGTTAGGATATTCGCTAGCAATACGTATCACACCGGGCTTGGCTTTTATTTGTGCCATTGTCAATACTGCCCCGGAGCGACTAGCCACCATATATAAGGTGCCTCCCCCGTATCCCAGGTTTCTTACTTTAACCAAAGCACTGCTCGGGTATTTAACCAGAAGCTCCTCAATCCAATCCAAGCCACAAATCCCCAAATCATAGTTTCCCACAGCTACCTGAACCGGAATATCTTTCTCATGAAACACCTTGATTAGGAGGGTGGGGAACTTCTGGGATTTAAGGTGATAGAAGCGTGCCTTATCGTGATATCCACTCAGCCTCCAACCGGCTCTCTGGAGCAGAGCTGCTGTCTTATCCAAAAGGCGCCCTTTAGGTAGGGCTACTTTTATGGGATTATTTATCAACCCACCCCTTTTATCCTCTCCCTTCATAAGGGAGGAGGAATTGGTTATATAAGAGAAGCTTCGCCTCTCTTTGACTCTGCTTTAGTTTCTCTCTCCTTCAAAGGAGAAGGGAAACATGGGTTCCAAAGAGGCTTGCCGCTTCGGACTACCCTTTCTGGATAGCTTGTAAGACCTCCTCAATGGTTTGTGCTTCAACCTGACTAGATTTAACTCTGTCCCGCAAAACAAATTGGGGTCGCTTGCTGACATCAAGAGTCCATCTGAATTCTGTTGGCTCTTGACTACCGAGGTCAAGCTCAGCCACATATCCCGCTTCACGAAGACGACTGGCAGCGCTAAAAACTTCCTTTAATACCTCCCCTCTTTCACTCCTGACCAAAATTTTTTGAGCCAGAGGTTTAGCCAGGATTTCCGGCTTCACCAGATTCATCAAACGGTCAAGGTAAAGAGCAAAACCAGAGGCAGGAACATCTCCGCCTCCCATTGAAGGGATAAGGTCGTCATATCTCCCGCCACCACCTATCTTCTCCTTGCCCATAAAGAGTTGAAAAATTACACCGGTATAATATTCAAAGCCGGCACCTGAAGCCATATCAATCTGGTAGTCATACCCCAGAGCTTCAAGGAGGTCAGTAATATTTATGAAATTGTCAAGATGAGGCTTGATTTCTGGTAAACTCCGGGCACATAAGGCTTTCAAGTTTTCCAAAAAACCAGGTGATTGTCCTTTCAGGTCTAGTAAAGGGGGTAGAATATTTTCTAGCTCTGGTCTCCTTGATTTTACCCTGGCTAGCGCTTCTCTGTCTCCGTCCAGAATCCGGTCAAATATCCTAGCCTGCTCTTCAGGACTCAGTTCAAGCTCCAGCAGCAGTGCCTTTATTAAACCAGCATGCGATAGTCTTAGCTCTACGCCTTCGACCCTTAACTTCCTCAAGACCTCCAAAGCCAATGATATCAATTCGGCATCGGTCGTGGGGGAACCAACCCCAATAAGCTCCGCCCCACATTGCCACCTTTCCCTTGTCTTCTTTCCCGTTTCTTCAAAAATAAAAATATTAGTCACATAAAAAAGCTTGGCTAATCCTTTCTCTTCCATACTATCAATGTAAAGTCGGGCAACCGGGATGGTGCCATCGGGTCTTAAAACTACTCTCTCCCCACTCCAGCCATCCCAATCAAGAAAGGAATATACCTTGCCCAGCATGCTGGGAGTAAGTGTGCCTGCTGAGGTGAACAGGTGGAGGTACTCAATGGTTGGTGTCCTAACCTCCTGATATCCCCATTTAAGGCAACAATCTGTAAAAACCCCCTCAATTAAGCGAAACCTTATCATCTCCTCAGGAGATAGGTCTCGAGTTCCCTTACATTTTTGAACCCTCATACTTCACCTTTTCATAAACAGTTGGTAAATTTTACACTAATTTACCTAGCTATTCAACTGTAGCTACTAGTGGCTTAAAGAGGGTGAAGTCACTAAATAACCTCCTGTTTTGTTTCACTTGCATGAAAACTTTAGTAAAATAATATATACTTTTAATTGTAAGATCTTTCAAAAAGGAAAGCTCATGCCACGAATTATACGGATACTTATCATAGTAATAGGTTTGCTGCTTGCCGCTTCTATCGTCGTTAGGGTTCAGGCGGCGAGTTCCAGAATTGATGTGCTTCAAGTTAAGGGTACCATCAATCCGGTGCTAGTTGATTATATCAGTCGTGGCATCGACCAAGCTGAAGAATATGGAGCTTTAGCCGTCATCATTCAAATGGATACACCCGGTGGTTTGGACACGGCGATGCGTGATATTGTCAAAGAGATTGTTAATGCCCGGGTTCCGATAGTAGTATATGTCTCTCCGTCAGGAGCACGGGCGGCTTCAGCTGGTGTATTTGTCACTATGGCGGCTCATATTGCGGCAATGGCACCAAATACTGCCATTGGGGCAGCCCACCCAGTGGCAGTGGGCGAAGGAGGCGAAGCAGCAATGTCACAAGCCATGGAAGAGAAAGTGGTTAATGACGCTGCCGCTTACATCAGAAGTATTGCTGAAGCCCATGGTCGCAATATGGAGTGGGCAGAAAAAGCAGTCAGAGAAAGCGTTTCCGCTACAGAAAAGGAGGCTCTAGAACTTAATGTTATTGATATGGTTGCCCCTAACCTTCACAGCCTCATTACTCAACTTGATAGTAGGCAGGTAATCCTTCTTGATGGTAGCGTGGTTACCCTGAATACCGAAGGTGCCACAGTTAATTACGTGGAGATGAAGATAGTTGAGGATTTCCTCTATACTATTGCCGACCCGAATATTGCCTTTATATTACTCAGCCTAGCTATGCTCGGCATTACGGTTGAAATCTTCAACCCCGGGCTTATTTTCCCTGGTGTAGTCGGTGGCATTTGCCTACTACTTGCCTTCTACTCCTTGGGGGTGTTACCGGTAAACTATGCTGGGGTTTTACTTATAGTTCTAGCCTTCGGTCTCTTTGTTGGTGAAGTGCTTACCACCACCTTTGGTATATTTACGGCGGGGGGCGTAATTTCATTAGTTATTGGCTCCCTAATCTTATTTAAGGGGGCATCTCCGGTGTTTCAAGTAGATCCCTGGCTGATTGCCACAGTAACCATTATCGTTGCCGCCCTGTTTGCCTTCGTTGTTAGTCGGGTGATAAGAGCCCACCGAAAGCAAGCCACCACAGGCAGGGAAGAACTAGTAGGGAAAACTGCCGTGGTTAAAGTAGCCCTGAACCCGGAAGGAACAGTCTTTTTCAAGGGCGAACGCTGGGAGGCGGTATCAGACAAAGGTCAGATAGAGTCTGGAGAGGAGGTGATTATAACCAAGGTTGAAGGCTTAAAACTATGGGTAACCAAGAAGAAATAAAGGAGGTATCTAAATGAATATAGTTGTTATCGGTATAATCGTTTTAATTGTGCTGGTAATTATTCCTATGGCAGTCAAAATTGTTGCCGAGTATGAGCGAGGAGTTATTTTCCGCCTCGGACGGCTAATCGGAGCCAAGGGTCCCGGCTTATTTCTCATCATTCCCTTTGTTGACCGAATGGTGAAGGTGGACCTGCGGGTAGTAACTATGGATGTCCCGTCGCAAGAGGTAATTACCAGGGACAATGTTACCGTCAGGGTTAATGCTGTGGTCTACTTTAGGGTAGTTGACCCTGAGGCTTCCGTAGTGAAGGTTTTAGACCATATCAGAGCTACCTCACAGATCTCACAAACGACGCTACGGAATGTTTTGGGACAATCCGAGCTTGACGAGCTGCTGTCGCAAAGGGAAAAGCTCAATCAGATGCTGCAGAAAATAATTGATGAACATACTGATCCGTGGGGAGTGAAAGTCAGTACCGTAGAGATTAAGGAGGTTGAGCTTGCCGAAGAGATGAAGCGCTCCATGGCAGCCCAGGCTGAGGCAGAAAGAGAGAGACGAGCCAAAATTATCCATGCTGAGGGTGAATTCCAAGCCTCAGAAAAACTAGCTCAAGCGGCACATGTCATCGGTAGAGAGCCATCGGCAATACAGCTCCGCTTTCTATCAACACTCACCGAGATAGCCTCAGAGAAAAACAGCACGATACTCTTCCCGCTGCCGATAGATTTTCTCAAAGCATTCGCCCGCATCGGCGCGGAGGGGGAAAAGACAAGCAAATAGTAAGTAGTCAATACTGAGAGTGTTTATCAAGGGTGGCTCTAAAGAGGGTTGTTTGCCCTTGTAGAGGAGATTTTTTATTTATAGTCACGCAGGCTGACATCACCGGCGACAACTTTAGTTGAGCTTCCATTTGAGTGGCGGAGCAGCAGACTGCCATCTCTAGCTACTGATTCGGCAACGCCTTTAAGCACAGTCTCACCCGATTTTACCTGAACTTTCCTGCCCAGTGTTACCAGCCTATCCCGCCACTCTTGATAAATAGGCTCTCTGTCCGGTAAAGCCAGGTATAGTCTCTCTGTTTCAACTAACAAGCACCGTATCATGTCCAAACGTGATACCTGCCTTCCCAATTCATCGGCAAGACTGGTAGCAGTGGAAGGAATCTCAGGAAAATCGGAAACCCTAAAATTGGCGTTTATACCGATACCCATAATAGCACAGACCACCTTATCTCCCCGCACATCACTTTCAACTAAAATCCCGCACACCTTTTTACCATTGATAAGAACATCATTGGGCCATTTAATTTGCGACGGTAACCCGGTAACTGTTTTAATACTATGAACCACAGCTAGAGAGCCCAGCATAAAAAGGGAAGGCAGGTGAAGCCCGCTGGGATAGAGAATAATAGACAAAGCAATGCTACCTTTAGGCGATAACCAGACCCGCCTTGCCCTGCCCTTCCCCCCAGTTTGCTCATCAGCAATGACCGTAGTTCCTTCGGCTGCCCCCTGCTGGGCTTCTTGCTTGGCGATATCCATCGTTGAAGTCAGTCGAGGATAGTAAATGACTCTTTGCCCGATGAAATGCGTTTCTAAATCATCGGTAATAGAAGCTAGTGATAAACTGTCTTTTACCATTTGCTGGTCACTTTTGGACTAAACTAAGATAGAATATACCATTTTTACTGGAATATGGTAACCTCACCCCCTGTATCCCCATCTCCTTGATAAGGAGAGGGTGATATTATGGAAAAGGGGCTGACGCTCCTCTTAAACACCCCACATTACTAATCTAGAGCAAGGAGAGTCAAAGAGAGGCAAAGCCTCTCTTACATAACCATTTCTTCCTTCCCGGGGATGGGGTTAGCTAATAAATGCCTCAGGGGGTACTAAATAATCAGGGTGGGCAGTATTGACAAAGAAGTGAGACTGTGATATTATTTTTAGTGCCCTAAAAGGGGTATTGAGCACCTTAACAACTGGATAGCGGAAGGAAGGTTCAAACAAAGTTTGCTTGGAGAGTTTGATCCCGGCTCAGGATAAACGCTGGCGGCGTGCCTTATGCATGCAAGTCGAACGAGCCATTTCGGTGGCTAGTGGCGAACGGGTGAGTAACACGTAAGTAACCTGCCCTCAAGTAGAGAATAACTCCGAGAAATCGGAGCTAATACTGTATGTGGTGATGGAGTTAAGTCTTCATCATTAAAGCCTTCGGGTGCTTGGGGAGGGGCTTGCGTCCGATTAGCTAGTTGGTAAGGTAATGGCCTACCAAGGCGATGATCGGTAGCTGGTTTGAGAGGACGGCCAGCCACACTGGGACTGAGACACGGCCCAGACTCCTACGGGAGGCAGCAGCAAGGAATATTGTGCAATGGGCGAAAGCCTGACACAGCGACGCCGCGTGGGGGATGAAGGCCTTCGGGTTGTAAACCCCTTTTCCCGGGGAAGAATAATGACGGTACCCGGGGAATAAGTCTTGGCTAACTACGTGCCAGCAGCCGCGGTAATACGTAGAAGGCAAGCGTTATCCGGATTTATTGGGCTTAAAGAGGGTGTAGGCGGTTCTTCAAGTCGGATGTAAAATCTCCCGGCTTAACCGGGAGGGATCATTCGATACTGTTGGGCTAGAGTGCAGTAGAGGGAAGCGGAATTCCCGGTGTAGTGGTGAAATGCGTAGATATCGGGAGGAACACCAGTGGCGAAGGCGGCTTCCTAGGCTGTTACTGACGCTGAGGCCCGAAAGCGTGGGGAGCGAACAGGATTAGATACCCTGGTAGTCCACGCAGTAAACGATGGACACTAGGT
>JBHIFE010000044.1:0-10425 GCA_046760985.1 Dehalococcoidales bacterium | reverse complement strand
GCACATTATCAAAGGTAAAATCCTGGGCAATAATCCCTCGCCAGCCATCAGTGCCAAATTTAACAGGGTTATTTATTCTACCTCACCCCCTGTATCCCCCTCTCCTTCAAAGGAGAGGGGGAAGATTTTTAGAAGAGAGGCTTCGCCCCTCTTAGACTCCCTCTATTACTTGCCCAGCGCCTCTTTTCTCAGGAGTTCGGCTTTGTCCGTCTTTTCCCAGGGTAAATCAAGGTCATCCCGACCAAAGTGTCCATAACAAGCGGTTTGTCTATAAATGGGACGGCGCAGGTCAAGGTACTGGATAATGGCTGCCGGTCTAAGGTCAAAGTGTTTATTAACCAAGTCAAGTAAAACCCCCTGGGCAACCTTGGCAGTGCCAAAAGTCTCAATCGAGATAGAGAGCGGGTGAGCCACACCAATAACATATGAAATCTGGATTTCCAGCCGCTCAGCCAGTCCTGCCGCCACCATGTTTTTAGCTATATAGCGAGCCATGTAAGCCGCCGAGCGGTCAACCTTGGTCGGGTCTTTGCCTGAGAAACAACCACCGCCATGCCGGGCAACACCACCATAGGTATCAACCAGAATCTTGCGTCCGGTGAAACCAGTATCAGATACTGGACCACCAATAACAAAGCGACCGGTAGCGTTAACGTAAAACTTGGTCTTGTCATCTAACAGTGAAGGTGGTATGACCGCCTTGATTACTTGTTCAATAACGTCTTTTTGGATTTGAGCTTGGCTGACATTATTGTCATGCTGAGCTCCAATCACTACACTATCTATGCGCTGAGGAACACCATTACTGTACTCTACAGTTACCTGTGATTTTCCATCAGGTCGGAGGTAAGACAAAGTTTTGTCCTTTCTGACCTGAGCCAGGCGCCGACACAGTTTGTGAGCTAGGGAAATAGGCAATGGCATGAGCTCAGGCGTCTCATTACAAGCAAAGCCAACCATCATTCCTTGGTCACCGGCACCAATCCTATCCAGCTCATCTGTAGAACCTTTCTTTACCTCCATTGATTCGCCCACCCCGCCGGCAATATCAGGGGACTGCTCATTAATGGAAACCATCACTCCGCAGGATTGATATTCAAAGCCATACTCAGGACGGGTGTAGCCGACATCTCGGACTACTTCCCGCACTACCTGAGGAATTTCAACATAGCATTCGGTGGTAATTTCACCCATAACAATTACCAAGCCATTGGTTACTCCCGTCTCACAGGCTACCCTAGCAACCGGATCCTTCCCCAGCATGGCATCAAGAATAGCATCCGATATCTGGTCACATAGCTTATCCGGGTGCCCTTCAGTGACCGACTCCGAGGTCAGCATGTAGTTGGGTGAGCTAGCAAAACTATTAGTCATTCTCTTCCTCCATTTTATATCAAGCTACTAGACTGTCTATGTTCCCTCCTCCCAACTAGTTAGGTACTCCCTCTGCTCCGGGGTCAGACTATCAATCTCAATGCCCATAGCCTGAAGTTTTAACCGAGCTACCTGTTTATCAATTTCTTCAGGTACGGGATAGACTCTGGGCTCAAGGCTTCCTTCGCTTTTCACCAAATACTCCAGACACAGGGCTTGGTTGGCAAAACTCATATCCATAACACTGGCGGGATGCCCTTCAGCTGCAGCCAGATTCACCAATCTCCCCTCACCTAGCAAATACAAGCGACGTCCATCAGCTAAGGTGTATTCATCAACCAGGGTTCGTAGGCGCCGCTTGCTACATGCCAGACTTTCTAAAGCCGGGATTCTAATTTCCACATTAAAATGCCCACTGTTAGCCAGAATAGCTCCGTCCTTCATCACTTGGAAATGGACTTTATCAATAACATTCTTATCGCCAGTGGTAGTAATGAAAATATCGCCCACCTTGGCAGCTTCCAGTAGTGGCATAACCTGATAGCCATCCATAACTGCCTCCAATGCTCGGACTGGCTCTACCTCAGTTACAATCACCTGAGAGCCTAACCCCTTGGCTCTCAGGGCTATACCATGTCCGCACCAGCCATAGCCGCAAATCACCACCTTCTTACCTGCCCACAGAAGATTAGTAGCACGAGTGATGCCATCTATAGTGCTCTGCCCGGTGCCATAACGATTATCAAAAAGGTATTTGGTCTGAGCATCATTCACTGCAATTATTGGATACTTTAGCTTCCCCACCTTCTCCAGACTGCGTAGTCGAACAACACCGGTGGTAGTTTCCTCAGTGCCACCAATAACACTTTCAATTAGGTCGTTCCGCTTAGTATGAAGAGTGGTAACTAGGTCAGCACCATCATCCACGGTAAGCTGAGGTCTATTATCCAGGGCAATATTAATGTGTTTATAATATGTTGTCTCATCCTCTCCCTTGATGGCATTGGTTGGGATACCATTTTCCACCAATGCCGCAGCTACATCGTCTTGGGTACTAAGTGGATTAGATGCACATAGAATAATATCAGCCCCGGCTTCCTTTAGGGTTAGGGCTAGATTCGCTGTTTCAGTAGTAATATGAAGGCAAGCCGAGATCCGAACACCTTTTAACGGCTTCTCAGTAGCAAACCTCTCCCTGATTAGCTTTACCACCGGCATCTCTCGGGAAGCCCACTCTATTCGCTGCTTGCCGACTCCAGCCAGTGATGGGTCTTTAATTTCAAACCGCTGATGTAAAGTCACCGTTACCCCTTAGATTAGCCAATTATACGTTGGATTAAAGGTTAAATCAAGCCTAAATCCTTGATTTTATAGTAATCTTATATGAGATATAATGTATAGTGAATAGAAAAAAGAGAAATTGACTGGTAGAGTGAAAAGATTTCAGTTTATAGAACACACTGCCGATGTGGGGCTGGTTGCCTACGGCAAGACTTTAGCGGAGGCGTTTGCTAACGCTGCTTACGGTCTATTCTCCATAATTGCCGAACTTAGGACGGTAAAAGAAATTGAGTCTCGCCAGTTAGAGCTTGAAGAAGATGACCTGGAGGCTTTGCTTTTCGAGTGGCTTAACCGGCTCATCTATCTCTTTGATGTAGAGAGACTTCTATTCAAGAGATTTGAGGTAAGGGATTTTGATGGGCATGGATTAAAGGCAATCTGCTATGGTGAAAAATACGACCCATCCCGACATCAGCTGAAGTTGGGGGTCAAGGCAGCTACCTATCATATGCTCAAAGTAGATAAAGAAAAAAATCAGGTTCAGGTTATCTTTGATGTTTAGGGGGTGAGAAGATGGCTCAGTGGAATGGACCTCTAGAAAAAATAGACGAATACCGCTGGCGAATACCCAAAAGCTATAAAGCGGGTATGCGCGTGCCGGGGATAATCTATGCTGACGCAAATATGGTGAAGCAAATCCGGGAAGAACAGGCTCCGGAGCAAGTAGCCAATGTTGCCTTTCTGCCTGGCATAGTGAATTATTCCCTAGCCATGCCCGATATTCACTGGGGCTACGGGTTCCCCATAGGGGGAGTTGCCGCAATGAAAACAGATGATGGTGTGGTTTCCCCAGGTGGAGTCGGCTTTGACATTAACTGCGGGGTTCGCCTCCTGCGCACTAACCTGACCGAAAAGGAGGTCTGCCCTAAGATAAAAGAACTCATAAACGCTCTTTATAACAATGTTCCTTCAGGCGTGGGCTCACAGGGCAAAATAAGGCTACGGGGTGGAGAAATCAATGAAGTGTTGGTCAAGGGCTCGCGCTGGGCAGTAGAGAAGGGATACGGTCGACCCGAAGACCTTGAGGCTACCGAAGAAAGAGGTGAGATGGCAGGGGCAGACCCCACCAAGGTAAGCAGCCGAGCCAAGGAACGGGGCATACCCCAGCTAGGTACACTTGGCTCCGGGAACCATTTCCTTGAGGTAGCTTTAATAGACCAAATCTATGAGCCGGACATTGCCAGTGAAATGGGTATAAACCAGGTAGGGCAGGTAATGCTCTATATCCATTGCGGTTCCCGCGGCTTGGGACATCAGGTAGCCGACGACTACGTTAAGGAAATGGTCAGGGCAATGATGAAGTACGGCATTGAGCTACCTGACCGCCAGCTTGCCTGCAGTCCGGTAAAATCGCCGGAAGGTCAAGCCTATCTTTCCGCAATGAGGTGCGCTGCCAACTACGCTTGGGCTAACCGCCAGTGCATCACTCATTGGGTCAGGCAATCCTTCTGCCAGATACTGGGCAAATCTGAGGAGGAAGCTGGACTGGAGCTTATCTATGACGTGACCCATAATATTGCCAAGATAGAAAAGCACCAGGTAAATGGTCAAAAGCAGGAACTTTGTGTCCATCGCAAGGGCGCTACCCGAGCCTTCCCCCCAGGTCACCCCGATATACCGCAGAAGTACTCCCGGATAGGACAGCCGGTGCTCATCCCCGGGGACATGGGGCGGGTCTCCTATGTGCTGGTGGGCACCGAGCAGGCAATGAAACAGACTTTTGGCTCTACCTGCCATGGTGCTGGCAGGGTTCAAAGTCGAGCTGCGGCTAAAAGGCATCTCAGGGGGAGAGATGTGCTTGAGGGTCTACAAGCCCGCGGTATCACCATCCGCGCCGGCAGTCTCCCCGGACTTGCCGAAGAGGCTTCCGAAGCTTACAAAGACGTAACCTCGGTGGTCGAAGTTACCCACAGCGCTGGCATCTCCAAGATGATTGCCCGAACCAAACCAATCGGGGTAATCAAAGGATGAGCCTATCAGCCAAGCCCAATCTTTTCTTTGACGATAGCCAAAGTCTTTTCGGCGATGGGGCGAACTCTAAGTGCCCCCTCGGTAAGCAAAGAGTCAATGTAGGTTGGGTCAGCAGTCAATTCCCGATAACGAGACTGCAAGGGACTTAGCCTTTCGACGACTATCTCGGCTAGTTCCTGCTTCAAATCAACATAGCCTTTTCCTTCAAACCGCGCCTCAATCTCCTTCCTACCCAGCTTAGTGAAAAGTTCATAGATGACCAGCAGGTTATAAATTCCGGGGCGACTCTCATCAAAACGGATGTCACGCAGCGAGTCAGTAGTTGCCCTCATGATTTTGCCACGAATGTCATCTGGTGAATCAAGCAAATCAATGGTATGCCCCGGCCCCGCTTCGCTCTTACTCATCTTTTTCGTCGGGTCTTCTAAGCCCATAATACGTGCCCCTGTTTCAGGTATTATCACTCTCGGTAATTTGAAAGTCTCACCATAAATTGCGTTGAATCGCTGGGCAACATCCCGTGCCAGCTCCACATGTTGCTTCTGGTCTTCACCAACCGGCACGAAATCAGTATTATAAAGCAGAATATCCGCTGCCATCAGCGCCGGATAATCAAAAAGACCAGTGCTAACCTGTTCTTTCTGCTTTTGTGATTTCTCCTTAAACTGCGTCATACGCTTCATCCAGCCGATAGGAATAAAGCAATTGAGAATCCAGGTCAGTTCAGCATGAGCACCAATGTGAGACTGGACAAAGACCGTTGACACTTTCGGGTCTATGCCCGCAGCAAAGAGCAGACCAGCCACTTCCCGTATCTTTGACTTCAGAGTCTTGGAGTCCTGAGGGACAGTGATGGCATGCAGGTCAACAATACAAAAGATACTATCAAGCTCATTCTGTGAGGCTACCCAATGCTGAATCGCGCCTAAATAGTTACCAATGTGAATGTCACCTGACGGCTGAATACCAGAAAATACTCGCTTTTTCATAACTGGCTACATACTCCTTAACTGCTCTTCTAGGTTGCCGGTATCTCAAATATTCTGACCCTGGGCTTTTCCACCAAGAGCGGCTCAATCTGCCGGTATAGTCTGGTTCGCGCCTCGGATGTTTCCCATGCCTTCCAATCCTCAAAGTTACGCCATGTACTTATTACCACGATGACAGATTTATCTTCAGCGCTAACTAACGTCTCACCAGTTATATAGCCTGGCTGCTGTACGGCAGCTGTTCTAAGCTCCCGGAGCAGCGACCAAACGTTCTCTCCTTTTTTTACGCGGCGCTCTATGATGACTCTTACCATCACTTCCTCCTTCTAGTTGCTCATTATGCTGGCAGACATAAGAAAATCCGAGAGCAGAGTTAACTACCACGGGGGTTCCTTCTTCTTCAAGGCATCAATAAGATCATCAAGAGTGATTGCAGCTAGAGTCAGAGTTTGAGTAGTTCCCTTAGCACTCAATCTTATTGCTAGTTTAGCTACGGCTTCATTACTCGGCGCTTCCAGTATGTTAACGAAGTCATACTGACCCAGAAGAGCATACTGGTCTAGGATCTTAACTCCCATATGCTCCACCTCTTTATTGATATCCCTAAGACTCTCTGGGTCATCTTGAATTACCTTTCTCCCTTCGTCAGTGAGAGTGGTAAGCATAAGATAAACAGGCATGACTACCTCCTCTTAGTCGGGCTCTTTGACTTAATTATGTAGGTATAGCTCACCTGTTTGTCAAATGGCTATAAGCCTGTTCTCCGTGTTTGTCTGATGGGCAACTTATTGGTATAATGTGGCGAAAATGATAAAACTACTATCTGGGAATGAGGCTCTAGCCTTAGGAGCCTATCATGCTGGCGTAAAGGTAGCTACTGCCTATCCCGGAACTCCAAGCACTGAAATACTTGAATCCCTGGCTGACTATAATGATATCTACGCGGAATGGTCAACCAATGAGAAGGTGGCTATGGAGGTGGCGCTGGGAGCAGCCTATGCCGGGGCTCGCTCGCTAGTGTCTATGAAACAGGTGGGGCTGAACGTGGCTAGCGACCCCTTTATGGCTGCGGCAACAACCGGCATCAATGCCGGGATGGTTGTCATCAGTGCCGATGATCCGGGAGTCCACAGCTCCCAGAATGAGCAGGACAACCGCCACTATGCCAAATTCGCCAAAGTGCCCATGCTGGAGCCCAGTGATAGTCAGGAAGCCTATGACTTTATGGCGTATGCCTTTGACCTTAGCGAAAAGTTTGATACCCCGGTGCTGGTGCGTACCACGACTCGCATCTCCCACTCCAAGTCAGTGGTAAAAGTGAATCGGAGCCGTGCTGTGCCAGTCAGCCAGCCAGGTTTCCCACGCAATGTGGAAAAATATGTCATGCTACCGGTTTACGCCCGACTCAGACATCCCCTAATAGAAGAGCGTTTGATCAAACTAGCCGCTTATGCCGAGACCTTCCCCCTTAATCAATTACTGTGGGGCGACCACCATCTTGGCATAGTTGCCAGTGGGGTTGCCTACCAGTATGCCAGAGAGGTTTTCCCCAAAGCTTGCTTTCTTAAGCTCGGCATGACCTACCCTCTCCCCCAGAATTTACTTCGCCATTTCACCTCCCAGGTAGATAGAGTGATAGTTATAGAGGAACTTGACCCGTTTCTCCAGGAAAATATTCAGGCTATGGGAATAAGGGTTAGTGGGAAGGAATTCATCCCTAGGCTGGGCGAGTTAAGCCCGGATATTATTGAGGAAGCCAGCCGCAATGCTGGGTTGTTGGGCGGCTCTTCATTCCAGCAGGTAGAGGCAGCCCCAGAGCTACCCAGGCGTCCTCCCCTTCTATGTTCGGGTTGCCCACATACCGGCATATTTTTCGTCCTCAGTACTATCGGGCAGCGCGCCAAATTGCCCAAAGCTAAAGGTAAGACCCCAAAGGAATCAAAGTTAATCATCACCGGTGATATTGGCTGCTATACTCTGGGTGCCTATCCCCCACTCCTCGCCATGGACACTTGTGCCTGCATGGGTGCCAGCATTGGTCAGGCTCTGGGTATGGAGAAAGCTGGAATAAGAAACAAAGTGGTAGCCGTTATCGGCGACTCCACCTTCCTGCATTCGGGCATCACCGGTCTGGTCAACGCCGCCTATAATATGGGGCAGATAACAATCATAATTTTGGATAACAGCACCACCGCCATGACCGGGCACCAGGAACACCCCGGTACCGGTATTTCGGCTCAGGGCAAAGAGACCAAAAAAATAGAACTGGAGCAACTGATTCGCGGTGCTGGCGTTAATGATGTTAAGGTGGTTGATGCCTTTAATATGAAAGCATTAAGGGATAGTGTCAGGAGTTCCCTGGATAATCCTGAACTTTCGGTTATTATCGTCCGTGGTGCCTGCTCGGTGCGTGTGCCGACCCGCCCTGAGCCGAGAGTCATTGATACTGAGAGATGCAACCTGTGCGGTATCTGCCTCCTGCTCGGGTGTCCCGCCATTCAAAGTGATGACGAACGGGTTTACATTGACACTGCCCTGTGTGTTGGCGACGCCTGCACTATTTGTCAGCAGCTTTGCCCCCCAAAGGCAATAAGTCCGCAGTCTAAGATTATCGCCAGGGAATCAAAGTGAAAAAGCTAGACCTGCTTATTAGTGGCGCAGGAGGTCAGGGGATTATCTTCGCTAGTGATATACTCGGCGAGACAGCTATAGCTGCCGGCTACGATGTCAAAAAAACAGATACCCTGGGCATGGCACAGCGCGGGGGTAGTGTCATCAGTCATCTGCGGATAGCCCCGCAGGTATGGTCTCCCCTCATCAAGAAAGGCGAGGTTGACATACTACTCGCCCTGGAGAAGCTGGAGGCGGCTAGGTGGGGTTACTACCTCAGACCCGGAGGAATAGCCATCGTCAATAATCACGCACTCCCCCCACTGTCTGTCAGCCTTGGCTATGAGCGGTACCCCAGTGATGAGAAGATAATCAATATTCTGAAGCAACGAACAGACCGCGTCTATTTTATCAATGGCACCCGCCGAGTCAGAGAACTGGGTAACATCAGGGCGCTCAATATGTTTATGTTGGGATGTGCCTCAATTTTCTTACCTTTTAAAGTTCATGTCTGGAAGGGTAGTATCTCTCAACACCTGCCCTCAAATATCCTGCAGATTAATGTTACCGCCTTCAACCAGGGTAGAAAGGAAATGAGAGATGTCCATCTCTGAGAAGGTTCAGAAAAGTATGGCGGAGGGTTCATGGATTAGGAGGATGTTTGAGGAAGGAGCTGCACTTAAGCAGCGCTATGGTGAGAAGAACGTCTTTGACCTTTCTCTGGGTAACCCGGTGATGGAACCTCCCGCTCAGTTTCACCAGGAGTTAAAGAGGCTGGCGGAACACCCCCCACCGGGAATGCATAGATATATGCCAAATGCCGGTTATGCTGAGACAAGGATGGCTGTGGCGGAACAGCTCTCGCTGGAGACTGGCATCAAGTTCACCTTGAATGATATTGTCATGACCTGCGGGGCGGCGGGGGGATTAAATGTGGTACTGAAGACAATACTTAACCAAGGGGATGAGGTCATTGTATTCGCTCCCTACTTTGTCGAGTATATCAACTATGTTGACAACCATGGTGGAGTAACCAAGGTTCTGCCTACAGATGAGCAATTTATGCCCGAGCTCGATGTTCTGGAAGCTAATATTGGCGCTAAAACCAAAGCAGTAATCATAAATTCCCCCAACAACCCTACCGGCGTTGTCTATAGTGATGACCTCCTACATCGGCTGGGAGAGATGCTTCACCAAAAGGAAGCCCAATATAGGACACAGATTTTCCTTGTCAGCGATGAAGCCTATCGCAAGATTATCTACGATGGATTGAAATACCCCTCGCCTTTGCACCATCACCGGCAGACTATCGTCGTCACCTCCCACTCCAAGGACTTGTCACTGCCCGGCGAGCGTATTGGCTACATTGCCGTACATCCTGAATGTAGCCAGCGAGAGGAGCTGGTGGATGGTCTTATCTTCTGCAACCGAACACTGGGATATGTCAATGCCCCAGCCTTGATGCAACACATAGTGCGCCACCTGCAGCCAATTACCGTCTCGGTAGCTGAATACCAGAAAAAGAGGGATTTTTTGTATGAGCACCTTACTAAAATGGGCTATTCGGTGGTAAAGCCCCAGGGAGCTTTCTATATGTTCCCCAAATCTCCAGTGGAAGATGATGTTGCCTTTGTCGGGGAGCTACGGCAATTCAAGGTACTGACTGTTCCCGGTCGTGGCTTCGGGTCAACAGGGTATTTTAGAGTAGCCTACTGTGTTGACGACAATGTACTTAAAGGTTCCCTAGCTGGTTTCCAAAAGGCTGCCCAAAAATTCGTCTAAGTTAGTCCCCAAAAAGTTGTCTGAAAACGGAGGAATTCAAGATGTTAGGACAGGAAAGTAAGGCATCTAATGCTCTGGCAGAACTAAGGGCTGGAGCCGAGGCAGAACCCATCGCCTCTTTCCTAAAAATGCAGCTGGTGGAGTTATCCCCGGGTTATGCTAAGGTGGTGATGAAACTAACGCCCGAGTACCAAAATTTTAATGGTCTAATCTTTGGCGGCATCGTTATGGCAGTGGCTGACCAGGCTTTTGCCTATACTGTCAATTCGGTAACTCGCCCCAGCATCGCCTCCCAGTTCAACATCCATTTTATCGCTGCTGCCAAGGTAGGTGATGAGCTTATCGCCGAAGGGCGAGT
>JBHIFE010000043.1:0-12243 GCA_046760985.1 Dehalococcoidales bacterium | reverse complement strand
ACACAGTATGCTTGCATTGCTTACCTCCCTTTTTGCGGGAAGGATAAACTATTCTTTGCCCAATGTCAATAGGCACAAACGCCCAAAATGCATTAAAATTAGGTGCCAATGATATTTCACCCAAGCTGAGATTAGGCTGTAAATCCAGCTTATTTCTTATTTCGCCTCTGCCACTTCCCTTTATACTTATCTGGAATCTGCTTAAGTCGTTTTATCGCCCTGCCCGACTTAAACCGGTTCAAATTGACAAAGCCTTTGGTTCTATTCATTGCTCATTCCCTTGTGGAACAGAGATTTTATTTCCTTTTCGGCTAAAGGCAAAGATATATATTATCGGCAATATGCCCATTGTATTAACTATGAACAATACTATGAACCAGACAAGGTGACCATTTCTACCCGCTCTCCACAAGGCTATCCCCTTCCACGCCATGCTCCACACCACGACTAGAGGTATTATCAGCCACAACAGGGGTAAAAATGGAAGGAACTCAGAAAATCCATTTATCGGCATTTTTACCTCCTTTTATCCCTATCATATGGCAAAGTTTCTAAGAATGCCTGCCCTAACTCCATTATACACCATTCAAGGCTGACCGTTGCCCATCATAAGTAATATCACCTATAATTGGTTAATTTGGGTGTAGAGATGACAGTAGTGAAGACTTGAAAGTCCACCCTCGGGGTAGTTATCAAAAAGTTGCTTCAGTTCTAACTGGGTAGTTAGAAAGCGAATAGGCTAGCCCCGAGCTGGGCTAGCTTCATTATGTAGCCGGGGACAATACCGAGCAGTAACACGCCAAGACAGGAGAGAGACAGGGCTAACCGCAGTGCTCCTGACGAAGGCACCTTTTCCCTGGAGACTGCCTCACCAAGCCACATTACCTTAACCACGCGGAGATAGTAGTAGGCGGAGATTACGCTGTTTATCACGGCGATAATCACCAGCCACAGCAGGTTATGCCGCACGGCAGCACTGAAGATATAGAACTTTGCCATAAATCCGGCGGCAGGCGGTATGCCAATAAGAGAAATAAGGCATAACGTCAGGGCTAAAGCCATTAATGGCGCGCGCTTCCCCATGCCAGAATAATCCTCAATGAGGTCGCTATTGAGCTTATTGGAGATAGCGATAATGGCAATAAAAGCTCCCATATTAGTTAGGGCATAGGCGGCTAGGAAGAAGAGGATACTACTTCGCCCCAAGATATCGGCAACTGGAGAAAATCCCATAGTGGCTAGTCCTACCATGAGATAGCCAGCTTGAGCGATACTGGAGTAACCTAACATGCGCTTGATATTAGTCTGGGGAATAGCGACTATATTACCCAGGGTCATGCCAATTGCCGCCAGTATGGCAAAGATTATCCCCCAGTTCAGGCTGAGCCATTCGGGAAGTCCAAAGGCGGAGAAGAAAACACGCAGAATAATGGCAAAGCCAGCTGCCTTACTGGCGACAGAGAGATAGGCGGTTATCGGGGTTGGCGCTCCCTCGTAAACATCAGGTACCCACATCTGGAAGGGGACCGCCGCAATCTTGAAACCGAAACCGGCTATCAATAACACTATACCCAGGATAAGTGCCGGGCTGGCTAGTAGAGCTTGCAGTGACATAGCCTGGATGACCTGAGCAATCTCGCCCAGTTGGGTTTTACCGGTAAAGCCAAAAATTAGTGCCATGCCGTAGAGCAATACCGCCGAGGCTATTGCTCCCAGTAGCAGGTATTTTAGTGAGGCTTCAGTTGACTTGGGGTCTTTAAGAAAACCAACTAGGGCATAGAGGGAAATACTGGTCAGCTCCAGAGCAATATAGATAGAGATTAAATCGGCGGTAGCTGCCATTAGCATCATGCCCAGGGTAGATAGCAGTATGAGTGCATAATATTCGCCTTGGAAGCGGGCAAACTTGGATACATAATCTACCGAGGTTAGAATAACTAGGAAAGCAATCCCTAAAAACAGCAACTTAAAGAACAGAGCGAAGTTATCCACTGCCAGCATATTGTTGAAGATAGCTGGGAAGCTATATCCCCACATAGCTACAGCGACGCCACCGGCTATCACCAGTCCAGATAGGCTGACCTGGGCTAATACCCCCTTTTGCTTGATGAATAAATCAAGCAGGATTATTACTATGGCAAAGACAGCTAAGGTCAACTCTGGTATAAGCAGCGCTAGATTCAAAATTTTACTCCTTTAGCCACCGAGTAAGCCCATTATGGGCGAAATGCCGAGCTTAATAACATCGGTTAGAATTGCCGGATAGATACCAATCAGCATAATCACGGCAATGAAGGCAAACATATATACTTGTTCTAGAATATCGGCATCAGCGGTACCATTGTATTGCTCCAATACTGGTCCGTAGAATGCCCGCTGCAACATCCATAATATATAGCCGGCGGTAAGGACAACACCGAGTACACCCAGAATAGTGTAAACCTGAATTCCGGGAACAACAGTGGATGAGAAGCTACCGACAAAGACCAGGAACTCAGCAGCGAAACCACTGGTGGTAGGTAGTCCCAAGGAAGCCAAGCCAGCTATGGAGAAGACCGCAGCGATAATCGGCACCTGCCGTGACAGACCACCAAGCTTGCGCAGGTCACGCTCATGGGTATTGTGCATAACCACTCCGACCATGGCAAACAGCAGCCCGGTAATGAGACCGTGGCTGAACATCTGCAAAGTAGCTCCTACCAGACTTACCCGACCCAAGGCAAAGATACCCAGAAGCACATAGCCCATATGGCTGATGCTACTGTAAGCGATTAGCCGCTTAAAGTCATTCTGTCTCATGGTTACTGCAGCTCCATAGAGCACACCGATTACCGCCAGTACTACTAGAAGAAGGGCGTAATCTTGGGCTACCTGGGGGAAGAGGGTTACACACAAACGAATCATTCCGTAGCCACCCATCTTAATCAGTACCCCAGCTAGTATTACACTGGCTGCAGTGGGCGCATCAGTATGGGCATCAGGTAGCCAAGTATGAAGTGGGATAACCGGTAACTTAATGGCAAAACCGATTAACAGGAGGAAGAAGATAGCCGTTACCGGAATTGCGGCTCGGAGTGGGGCAAGCCCAGTTTGGGCAATATCCACCATGCTTAAACTGCCGGTGGTGAAGTACAGGCTGAGGATACCCGCCAGCATAAAAGCACTACCAAATAAGGTATAAACAACGTACTTTATCGCTGAATATTCCTTCCTGCCCGACCCCCAGATGGAGATTAGGAAATACATCGGAATGACCTCTATTTCCCAGAAGATGAAGAAAAGCAGGAGGTCAAGGGAAGTAAATACTCCCATAATGCTTGTTTCCAGGACTAGGAGCCAGGCAAAATACTCCCGAGGTCTGAGGTCAATTTTCCAGGAGATGAGAACAGCCAGGAAACCAAGAAAGGCAGTCAATAGGACTAAGGGTAAACTCAGTCCGTCCACTCCCAGATGATAATGAGCATTAAGCGGTGCAATCCATGGCAGTTTTTCCTCAAACTGAATTACCCCGGCTGCTGCTGGAGACCTATCAAAACGGTAAAAAACACCCACCGCGGCAACCAGGGGGATAAAGGTAAATAAGGCGGCAATGCGCTTGATTGTCCGGTCTGATAGCCCAGATATAAATGCAATCAAAATCGCCCCGACTAGCGGGAGAAAGATTATGGTGGTTAGATAATTAAAAGTCAACTGTACTAACTCCAATAATGGTTTCTCTCACCCTTAAAGTCCAGCTACGCTGGCTCCTATGGATATTTTTTATCTACCTCACCCCCTTAGGCTTTTATTAGGTAAGCCCATCCCCTTTATCCCCTTGTCAAGGGGAAGGGGAAGATTTTTCTTAAGAGGGGCTTCGCTCCTCTTTAACTCCTCTCTAATATTTTCCTCTTCAAACTTTCCCTTGGTACATACCTTAACCAAAGAAATACAAAACCAAAATAATAGCCAACACGCCTACTCCAATGAACAGAGCATAGAGTTGAAGCTGCCCGGTCTGGGCGTGGCGGATAGCTCTGCCCCCAGCTATGGCTCCGTTAGCCACTCCGTTTACCACCCCGTCCACACCCTTATCATCAAATTGCTGCAAGCCAGCAAAAAAGCCGTTAAGTAGGGCTGCCTTCACGATGATATTTTCATAAAGTTCGTCAAACCAGTATTTCCGGTAGAACGCAGTGTATAGTGGTCGGAAGAGACTGCCGATTCGCTCGGCTGACACCTGCTTGGTACTATACATAACATAGGCTAATAAAATACCCAGACCAGCCACTATTAATGATATCCAGGGTAAGGGATGGGTTAAAATGCCAAAAAAGCCTTGGGCAAAGCTACGTGTCTCGCCGTGACCCATAAAGGCACCAAAGTGTCCGGTAACATTCCAGAAGCCGGAAACTACTGATAGAATAGCCAGAAATACCATAGGCATTACCATTACCTTGGGTGATTCGTGGGGGTGAGCGTGAGCCTCCGGACTCCCCCCACGGTATTTGCCACTGAAGGTCATAAATACGGCGCGGAACATATAAAAGGCAGTCATAAAAACGGTTATCATGGCTAGATAGAATAAGATGGGTTGGCTCGCCAGAGAGCTGGCTAATATCTCATCCTTGCTCCAGAACCCGGCAAGGGGCCAGATACCAGCAATACTGAGTGAGGCAATAACAAAAGTGGCATATGTCCACGGCATTGCCTTACGCAGTCCACCCATCTGACGCATATCAAAAGTCCCGGTGGCGTGATTGACACTACCGGCTCCGAGGAACAGTAGTGCCTTAAAGAAGGCGTGGTTAAACAGGTGGAAGATGCCAATTGCCACCCCCCCAGCCCCCAGCCCCAGCATCATATAGCCGAGCTGGCTGATAGTAGAATAAGCCAAGACCCGCTTAATATCGTTCATCACCAGACCCATAGAGGCGGCAAAAATGGCGGTAAAACCACCGATGATAGCTACCGTGGTCAATGCCTCTACCGAATGCTGAAAGAGAGGAAACATACGGGCGACCAAAAAGACGCCAGCGGCTACCATGGTGGCGGCATGGATTAAGGCGCTAACCGGGGTTGGACCCTCCATAGCGTCGGGCAGCCAGACATGGAGCGGGAATTGGGCTGACTTGCCGACAGCCCCGGCAAAGATGCCAATAGCTGCCCAGGTAAGGGTTGTACCGCCTAGAGTGCCGGCAATAGCCAAACCATGTAGTTCGGTAATATCAAAGGTACCGGTGTTCAAAAACAGGAATAAAATTGCCGTCAGAAAGCCAAAGTCGCCAAGTCGGGTAACAATAAAAGCCTTTTTCGCCGCATTAGCTGCTGCTGGACGATGAAACCAGAAGCCAATAAGGAGATAAGAGCATAAGCCAACCAGTTCCCAGAAAACGAATAGGAAAATTAGATTATTAGCTAGGACTAGCCCCAGCATTGAGGCGGTAAACAACGACATCCAGGCATAGTAGCGGTGATAACCCGGGTCGCCGTGCATGTAACCCTGAGAGTAAATCTGTATCATCAGGCTGACTACGCTAACGACAACCAGCATCACTGCCGTTAGCGAATCCATTATCAGTCCGAGATTAATGGTGACTCCATCCTCAATAACCACCCAGCTAACATCGGGTACTGGCAGCTCGTGGTGAGGCGCTGCCATTACTGCTATCAGTGCCCAAATAGATAGAACTACAGAGCCAGAAAGTGCCGTAATAAGGGTATAACCGGCAACTTTCGACTCCGGCTTGACGAAGGGTCTAATGAAAAGGGAAATTATTACGAATGAGAAAAGTGGTAGTAGAAAAACAAGCCAAACTAACTGATGCGGCATCACAGTTTCCTTAACACCTCTTTAATTACATGCTCTTTATCTTTAGGCACCAGGATAGAGTAGGTAGCGATTTCCTGCCCTATGGGCATGCCCGAAGTGGGTAGGATACGGGTGGGAATACCTTCCCCTTCAAAGAGTTCCTTCCACATCTCGGCGACCATTAAACTTTGTGCTTTTTTAACCTCTACCCACATTTTTCACCATTTCATCAAGTCAACTTTGGTAGCATCTATCGTTTCAATGCCTCGGTAGATAGCCAGTATTATGGCTAAGCCAACCGCTACCTCAGCAGCGGCGACGACAATAATGAAAATAGCAAAAATCTGTCCAGTGAGCAGTGCTGGCACAATATAACGGGAAAAGGCAACCATAGTAATATTGACGGCATTGAGCATTAATTCAATGCACATCAAAATGATTACTGCATTGCGCTTTGTCAGCGCCCCATATAGCCCGATGGAGAACAGGATGGCGGATAGTATGAGATAATGCTCCAGACCTAGGTTATTTATCATCCTCTATATTACTTCTCCCTAGCTAAAACAATAGCTCCTAAAATGGCGGAGAGCAGAAGGACGGCGGCAATCTCCACGGGTAAAATAAAGCCACCCTCGCCAAAAAGCCTGGTGGCAAGGGCGGCTGTCGTCGGCTCTAATGGCGGTATCCCGGCTATTTGCCATGGCGTATTGGTCATGGTAAAAACTAATACCCCCAGAAACAAGATAACGATAACAAAAGCCGGAATTTGTAGTTTATTGGAAAGGCTACCCCGCTGAACTTCTCTGGTCATCATAATCGCCAAAATAATCAATACCGATATGGCACCGACGTAAATCAGAATCTGCACCGCTGCCAGAAAGTCAGCACTGAGGGTGACATAGAGCCCAGCTACGGCGAGGAAGCAAAGGACCAAGGAAAGAGCCGCCCGGAAAACGCTACGAAGTAAAACGACACCTAAGGCAGCTAATATACCGACTACCGCTAACACCCAGAAAGCGATGACAATTCCCATTATTTCTTCTCGGTAATCCTCTCCACAAGCAAGGTCTGGCGGGGTAGCTTTTCGGCAAACTCGGGGTAGAAGTAGCCGCTGATTTGCCTGTCTGGTGACGCCAGCATCATTTCTTTGCTCTGCAATAGCTCACCACGCCGATACCTTGCCCGCTCATAGGCATAGCTCAGATACAATGCCTGATAGGGGCAAGCCTCAACACATAAGCCACACTGAATGCAGTATCCAGTGTCTACCTGGTACTTCTCGACCGCATATTTATTTTCTACCAAGTTGGTAGAAGTGGTAATCTCAATTACGCCCTGAGGGCAGGTCTTGGCGCAGGTGCCACAGCCGGTGCACTTTTCCTGGCTCCAGATAAGCTCGTTGCCCCGAATCCGGCGTGAAGGATTCAGTCTCTGCTCCGGATATTGCGTGGTTACCGGATGGCGAAACAGGTGTTTTATGGTTACCGTCAAACCTTTAGCAATGCCGATGCCAAACCGTTCAAACTTCAACTCTACCCCATCCTAACTTAAATAATTTAGACCACAGTAGCACCAGGACTGCCATTATGGCAATATTGACCAGTACCAGTACCCATGGTAAAGCTGTCGGCCAAGCCAACACTTGAATTCCAGTGATAATCAAATTGATCAAGGCTAGCGGAAAGAGGAATTTCCAGGCAAGCGCCATTAGCTGGTCTATTCTGATACGAGGCACTGTAGCTCGTATCCAGAATATGACAAAGAAGACAGCAACCACCTTAATCAGGAACCAGAGCCACGGCGGCAATACCGGTCCTCTCCAGCCACCGAGGAAGAGTGTAGTAATTATCGCTGATATAGCCAGGGCTTCAGCGTATTCTACCAGATAGAACATGGCGAATTTCATTCCCGAGTATTCAGTATGAAAGCCGGCGACAATCTCGGAATCAGCTTCCATAAGGTCAAAGGGACTGCGATTAATTTCGGCACAGCTACCGATGAAAAAGAGGAGGAAACCAAGTGGCTGCAACAAAATGAAAGGAATGTTCTGAGCCAATACAATCTGGTTCATGGATAGCGAGCCAGCTATCAGCACCACACCAACAATAGCCAGTACCAACGGAATTTCATAGCTCACTATTGCCGCAACCATACGCATGGCACCGAGGAGAGAATATTTGTTACTTGAGCCCCACCCAGCCATAAATATCCCCACTGCTGAGACGGAGCTAATCGCCACCACATAAAGGATGCCGATATTCAGGTCAGCCAGTAATGCCCCATCCTGGAAGGGAACCACAGCAAAGATTAGCAGTACCGGGGCAAAGGCAACCACTGGTGCCAGCCAGTGAACTATCTTGTCTGCCTTGGTGGGAATAATGTCTTCTTTAAGTAATACCTTGATGGCATCAGCTACCGGCTGAAGTACACCAAAAGGACCAACCCGGTTGGGACCAAGACGCGCTTGCATACGCGCCATACCCCTTCGCTCAAACCAGATAAAACCCATTACCAGAGACAGAACAAAGGTGATAATGATAATAGTAAACACCAGCCAGTGCCACCAGAATCCCCCTGGCCAATCGGGGGGTAGGGTTCTTAAGCTACCTAGGTTATTAATGCTGAAATTAACTATAGTCACTATCTATCAACCTCACCCATGCAAATATCAATACTACCAAAGATGATTATAGCATCCTGAATCTTCCAGCCGATTATCATCTCACGTAGAGCGGTTAAGTTGATTAAGCTTGGTGCCCGGATATGACAACGGTAGGGAGCAATGGAATTGTCTGATACCAGATAAAAGCCAAGTTCACCTTTAGGCGCTTCAATATGGGCGTAGACTTCTCCCACCGGCGGATGAATCAAATGGGGCACTTCACTTCTTACCGGTCCCGAGGGTATTTGCTCCATGGCTTGCCTGATGATGCGCAGGCTCTGTCGCATTTCCTCAACTCTTACTCGGTAACGGTCATAGCAGTCACCAACAGTACCGGTGGGGATATCAAAGTCAAAGCGGTCATAAATGGAGTAGGGGTCTACCTTACGTATATCCCATTTAACCCCGCTACCACGAAGTACTGGACCACTGGCTGAGCTATTGATAGCTAATTCCCTGGGTAGAATACCGACTCCCTTGGAACGTGCCAGCAAGATTTCATTCTCCTTAAGCAGCCAGTCATATTCATCAATAAAGCGTGGCATTTGCTTAACGAACTTACGCAAAGCGGGTAGGAATTCCTCAGGAATATCTTGACTAACTCCACCAACCCGCATGTAGTTATAAGTAAGCCGCTGACCCGAGACCATCTCAAACAGGTCTAAAATCTTCTCTCTTTCCCGGAGCATATACAGGATGGGAGTCATAAAGGCGCCACAATCATTCAAAAAAGCACCAACAGCAATCAAGTGACTGGCGATACGCTGTAGCTCAGCCAGGATAACCCGCAAGTATTCGGCTCGTTCCGGGACCTTTATTCCGGCTAGCTTTTCTACAGCGAGACAATAAGCCAGATTATTGCTCATTGAAGCCAGATAGTCTAATCGGTCAGTCAGCGGAATAAACCCGGTATAAGTTCGCTCTTCGGCTAACTTCTCAATGCCGCGGTGCAGATAGCCAAAAATTGGCTCCATATCAACAATGACTTCCCCATCAAGGGTTGACCTCATGCGAAAGACCCCGTGAGTACTGGGATGTGCCGGACCTATATTAAGGGCAAAAGGTTCAGTTTTAAGTACCATTACAAATAATCCTTCCGCAATGGGTGTCCCGGAAAACCTTCCCAGAGGACGATACGCTTCATATTGGGGTGTCCTTCAAATCTAATCCCCATAAGGTCGTAAATCTCCCGTTCCTGAAAATCAGCTCCCCGCCACAGGCTAACCACTGAAGGCAGGACAGGGTTGTCCCGCTGGTAGCACTTGGTTTTCAATGCTAGACTGTGGTTATGCTGCAAGGAGGTTAGCTGATAAACGACTTCAAAGTGGTCATAGTAATCAATCGCAGTAATATAGTTGAGGTAATCAAAATCAAGACCTGGGGTATCCTTGAGGAAGGTGGCTATTGGCAACAGGGAATCACTGTTAACAACAAAGCTACTTTGGTCAGATTCGACAATACTCCCCAGAAACTTCTTTTCTAATTGTCTGGCTATCTTTTTGCCAGAAAGGGCTACCGTCATCCTCTGCTTAACCTCTCTGCAACAATGATCTTTTGGCTATCTTCTGACGCAGCATCCTTATCCCGTAGAGCAGGGCTTCAGGTCGAGGTGGGCATCCAGGCACATAAACGTCAACTGGAATGATACGATTATATCCGGGGACCACGCTATAGGATGAGGCAAAAATGCCGCCACTGATGGCACAAGCTCCCATAGCGATCACCCACTTCGGCTCTGCCATCTGGTCATAGATTCGCTTTACATTGGGTGCCATTTTCCAGGTTAAGGTGCCGGCAGTAATCATCAGGTCAGCCTGGCGGGGTGAGGCACGCATAATTTCCATACCGAATCGAGAAATATCAAAGCGGGAGGCAGCGGTAGTGATAAATTCAAAAGCACAGCAGGCAGGGAAACAAACACATGGCCAGAGTGAGGAACGCCGTGCCCAGTTAATCATAGCGTCCACCGAGGTCAATAGTATGTTTCGGCGCAGTTCCTCTTCCAGCCACTGGTCAGGGTCAGGGATTGGTTGCTGGCTGCGTGCCTTCAGGGCTTCTATTTGCTCTCCTTCAGCCCGATCAAGCTCGGTATCAGAATAAATATATCTCCTGCCTACTTCCATTCCAGAACCTTCTTTCTCCAGGCGTATATATAGCCGACAATAATAATGGCAATTAAGATTAATATTATGATAAAGCTAGAAGTTCCTAGTTCTCTGAGATTAACTGCCCACGGATACAAGAAAACAACCAGGACATCAAGAGCTAAAAAGACCAGGGCATAGAAATAATAGCGGAAGTTAAATTGAACCCATGTCTTACCTATGGTTTCCATACCGCACTCAAAGGTGGAATTTTTAACCGGGTCAGGTTTCTTGGGGACAATTTTGAGAAATCTAAGAGTGGTGGGGAGAAGAAGGGTGGAAACAGTAAAAAGAATGGCGACGACAAAGAATAGTCCGATATAACCGTAGTTTACTACCAACTAATGTCCTCGCTTTCTTAAGGAAACCGTGCTAGTATATCACAGTTACTTTTCCAAAAGCAAGCAATTTTAGCTGCAATAGCTCAAATTGACAATCAGTTTGGCGGTTTTGTAAACTGGCTTCATCAAAGTATCTGTCCACATGATTCCCCGCCCGGAGAAGAGTATCTATGACTATTGAAGCCATTGCTCAGGAGCTAGCTGAGCTAATTAAGCGATACGATGCTGATTACATCGAGGCTCGCCTTGAGGAGAGTCAGAGTAGCTACATTACCTATCGGGGAAAAGAGTTAGAGTCTATCGGTCGGGCAACTACCACCGGGGGAAATGTGCGAGCGCTGGTAAGGGGTGGCTGGGGCTTCGTCAGTTTTAATAACTTTAATGAGCTGCCAGAGAGAGTTGAGTTGGCAGTGAAACAGGCTCAATTTGCCGGTAGCGAAGCAAGCAAGCTGGCGGCAGTAGAACCAGCGGTTGAGGTCGTACCGGCTGAGCTAGATAGAAATCCGGTAGCCATGCCCTTAGCCGAAAAGAAACAAATGCTGGACGAATATAACGACATTATCTGGCGCACCCCAGAGATACAGACCTCAACTATTAACTACGCCGATGGCTATAAAAAGGTTATTTTCTTGAGTTCGTTAGGTAGCCATATTATGCAGGAGAGGGCTGACATTACCCTGCGCTTGGCGGCGATAGCTGCCACAGATGGCGAGGTGCAGCAGGTGGGATTGAGTGTGGGTAGCCGCGGTGATTTTGGTGCAATACAAAGTCTCCACCGGCAGGTAGAGCAGATGTCACGGCACGCGGTGGAATTACTATCGGCACCACAGGTAAAGGGGGGAGAATATACCGTGGTATTAGACCCGGTTCTAGCCGGCGTCTTCGTCCATGAAGCTTTTGGGCACTTATCTGAATCTGACTTTGTTTATGAAAATGAGCGCGTACGTCAGATTATGACTCTGGGCAAACAATTTGGGAATGAACAGCTCAATATTGTTGATACGGCAACCATACCTAGGCTACGCGGCAGCTATAAGTATGATGATGAAGGAATGCCAGCGACTAAGACCTACCTTATTCGGGAGGGGAAGTTAGTCGGCAGACTTCACTCCAGAGAGACAGCGGCTAAGATGAAAGAGAAGCCTACGGGTAATGCTAGAGCCATCAGTTACCGCTATCCACCTATCGTCCGCATGACCAATACCTATATTGAGCCGGGGTCGGTTTCCTTTGAGGATATGATAAGTGACATCAAAGAGGGGATATATGCCAAGAACTGGTATGGTGGCACCACCAGCATGGAAATGT
>JBHIFE010000042.1:0-12370 GCA_046760985.1 Dehalococcoidales bacterium | reverse complement strand
TACTTTTCCCATTATATTGTCACCTCCATAAATGAGGAGGCACGCCAGGAAGCAATTAAACAGCTTGAGGAAAATATCACAGAGGAAATAGCCGAGAAGCAAAACACACTGGAAGCTAAAATTGCCCAAATGGAAGAGGAGCAGGCAAATATAGAGAAAATAAACCGACTCCGACGCAACTTCATTGAGGAAAAGACACAGCTTGAAGATAAGCTTACCACGGAAGTGGAGCGACTGAAAAACCTCCATGTACGAGAATTACTCAACGAAAGCCAATATCACGAGCTCAAGCAGAAATATAGCCAGATTTTTGAGGCGGGGATGGGAGCCGAGGCTATTCTTCAAATTATTAAGAGTATTAATCTTGATGAAATGCGTAATAGCCTCCTTCAAGAAACTCAGTCTTCCTCAGGTCAACGGCGCAAGAAGGCAAGCAAGCAACTTCGTGTGGTAGAAGCCTTTCGCAGCAGCGGCAATAAACCGGAATGGATGATCCTAACGGTATTACCTGTCTTACCCCCCGACCTCCGCCCCATGGTTCAGCTAGATGGCGGCAGGTTCGCCACTAGTGACCTTAACGACCTGTACCGACGTGTCATTAACCGCAATAACCGATTGCGCCACTTAATAGAAATAGGAGCCCCAGAAATTATCATCCGCAATGAGAAGCGGATGCTACAAGAAGCCGTCGATTCCCTTATTGACAATGGCAGACGGGGACGAGCTATCTCCGTCAGTGGTAATCACAAATTGAAGTCACTCTCAGACATGCTTCGGGGTAAACAGGGACGCTTTCGGCAGAATCTACTGGGCAAGAGAGTTGACTATAGTGGGCGCTCAGTCATTGTTGTTGGACCAGAACTTAAGCTTCACCAATGTGGTTTGCCCAGACGAGTGGCTTTGGAACTATTTAAGCCCTTTGTTATGCATCGACTGGTGACACAAGGTCTTGCCCCCAACATTAAGAGCGCTCGGCGACTGGTGGAGAGGGCTAAACCAGAGGTATTTGATATACTGGAGGAGGTCATCAAGGAACGACCGGTATGGCTTAACCGGGCTCCCACCCTGCACCGCCTCAGTATCCAGGCTTTCGAGCCGGTACTTATTGATGGCAGTGCCATTCAGATTCATCCCCTGGTATGCTCCGCTTTCAATGCTGATTTTGATGGCGACCAGATGGCAGTCCACATCCCCTTGTCTAAAGCTGCGGTGAAAGAGGCTAGAGAGCTAGCACTCAGCCACCACAATATGCTATTACCCAGCAGCGGTGAGCCAACCGTCACTCCAACCTTGGACATGGTTCTCGGGTGCTACTACCTGACTACCATCAGATCTGGAGCTAAAGGGGAAGGAGCCCTTTTCGGCAGTTTTGAAGAGGCAAAGCTCGCCCACGAACTAGGTATTATCGACCTCAGGGCTGAGATTGAGGTCAGAGACCAGCAAAGAGGCGGACAAAGAGTTAAAACCAGTGTTGGGCGTATTATCTTTAATGAAACTCTGCCCCCAGAGCTAGGTTTCCATAACAAAGCAATTGATAAGTCAAGCTTAAAACAAATAGTAACTGACTGCTGTAAGCTATTAGATGACGAAGATACTGCCGTAGTACTGGATAACATCAAGCAGCTAGGTTTCCACTATGCCTCCAAATCAGGTACTACCATCGCCATGAATGATATTGAAGTTCCCCAAAGTAAATCCAAGTTATTGGATGAGGCGGAGGAGAGAATTGCCATTATTGAAAACCAGTATAATCGTGGCTTAATTACTGAGGACGAAAGGTATAATGGTATCATCGGAGCCTGGATGGAGACCACCGACAAGATTACCGATGCTATCTCGGCAACCCTGGAGCACTACGGTGGTATTTACACCATGGCAACCTCAGGCGCTAAGGGTAATATTTCCCAGATTACACAGATGGCAGGCATGCGGGGCTTGATGACTGACCCTTCAGGTAAGATAATCGAATTTCCAATTAAGTCAAGCCTCCGCGAAGGGCACAGTGTCCTGGAATACTTTATCTCCACTCATGGTGCTCGCAAGGGACTGGCTGATACGGCATTACGGACATCGGACAGCGGTTATCTCACCAGACGCCTTATTGATGTTGCCCAAGATGTTATCATCTTTGAAGAGGACTGTGGTACCACGGCGGGCATATGGATATCCGAACCACAAGAAAAAGGGATACTACCTTCACTTGCTGAGCGAATAATTGGTCGGCTGGCAGCCAGTAGGGTAATCAATCCCGACACTAAGGAAACTATCGTTGACCGAGATGAGGAAATTAACGAGCAGAAGGCAAATGAAATTATTGCTGCCGGGATAACCAAGGTCCATGTCAGGTCTCCACTTAGCTGCCAGTCGAAGCGAGGTACCTGCCAGAAGTGTTATGGCAGAGACTTTACCCGTGGACAGCTAGTCAATCTCAATGCGGCTGTAGGTATAATTGCTGCTCAGAGCATTGGTGAACCAGGTACCCAGTTAACACTGCGCACCTTCCACACCGGCGGTGTAGTCGGACTTGATATCACCAGTGGTCTACCCAGAGTAGAAGAACTTTTTGAGGCAAGAGCACCTAAGGGTCAAGCAATTATCTCAGAAATAGACGGAGTGGTTGATGTGATTCAGAATGAGGAGGGCAGGAGGATTAAGGTTACTAGCTCTGAGGTATACCAGGATGAGTATTCACTTCCGGCTGGCTGGCAGGTTATGGTAAATAACGGTCAATGGGTGGATATAAACACCGTATTAGCCACCCAAGCCCCTACCACTAAAGCTAAAGCGAAATCAGTCGCCCTATCTCCCGAAACCCAACCTATCCTGGCTCGCATCGCCGGTAAGGTAACCGTCAAAAAGAAGCAACTGTTTATCAGCTATGAGGAGAAAGAGGAGCGAGAGTATACTGTCCCGTCCACTGCCAGCATTCGGGTTCAAACTGGAGACCAAGTGAAAGCTGGACAGCAACTCACCGATGGGTCAGTGAATCCTCAGGATATATTACGCATCTTGGGTAGAGAGGCTGCTCAGCAATATCTGGTAGATGAGGTACAAAAGGTATACCGCTCCCAGGGAGTGAACATAAACGATAAACATATTGAGATTATCGTGCATCAGATGCTGACCAAGGTTCGCATTGATTCTGCAGGTGATACCGAGCTAGTGCCTGAAGAGCTAGTAGACAGGTTCGTTTACGAGGACATCAATGCCAAAGTACTGGCTGAAGGAGGTGAGCCAGCTACCGCCCATACCGTGCTACTGGGCATCACTAGAGCCTCACTGAGCACGGATAGCTGGTTAGCCTCTGCCTCCTTCCAGGAAACTACCAGAGTCCTTACTGAAGCCGCAGTTTACGGCAAGATAGACAAGCTGGTCGGACTTAAGGAAAATGTGATTATAGGTAAACTGATTCCAGCCCACTACCTGCCTTTAGAAGAAGTGCCAGAGCTAGTGGCTGGTGAAGAGGAGGAAGCACCTAGCCTGTTAGCTGGTGAAGAACCAGAGGAAGTACCAAGACTAATAGCCGGTGAAGAGTCCGAAGAATCGCCTAGCTCAATTACTGGAGAAGAGCCTGAAGAGGCACCTAGCTTATCAACCGAAGAGGATGCAGGCGAGGAAGAACCGGCTGCATAGGATTTTTTACCTGAGTAATTTAACAAAATACCAGAGGGGCTTTGCCTCTCTTTTGTTACCTTTTTCCTTCTTTGGGGGACTAAGGGGGTGAGTTGAAATAGCTCGCATCATATCGGGTAAACCCAGTGCTGAGGACATACCGCTTGATACTAGCCTCCGACCCCGCCGCTTTGATGAGTTCGTCGGACAGGATAAGATCAAGGGCAATTTGAACATAGCCATCACTGCGGCCAAAGGCAGAGGTGAGGCACTAGACCACATACTACTCTACGGTCCGCCTGGCTTGGGTAAAACCACTTTGGCTCATATCATCGCCGCCGAGATGAGGGCTAACCTCCGGATTACCTCTGGTCCAGCAATTGAGCGTACTGGAGATTTAGCTGCTATTCTAACCAATCTCCACAGCCAGGATGTACTCTTTATTGATGAAATCCACCGTCTCAATCGGGCAGTAGAGGAGATATTATATCCGGCTATGGAAGAATTTGCTCTGGATATTATCATCGGCAAGGGACCTGGTGCCAGAAGCCTGCGCCTAAGCCTGCCCAACTTTACCCTGATTGGCGCCACCACCCGCTTTGCCCTGCTGAGCCCACCCCTTCGCGACCGATTTGGTGCTGTTTTCCGCCTTGATTTCTATGACCAGACGTCTATAGAAAAAATTCTGCAACGCTCCGCCCGCATTCTGCAGATAGAAGCCGAAGGCAAAGGGCTGAAAGAAATAGCCCGACGGGCTAGAGGCACACCTCGTGTGGCTAACCGACTGCTCAAGAGAGTAAGGGACTACGCTCAGGTAATAGCTGATGGTGTCGCCACACAATCAGTGGCAATTGAGGCACTGTCTAAGCTTGAGGTTGACTCTATAGGTCTGGATGAGATAGACCACAAGTTACTGCACACTATAATTGACAAGTTTAACGGCGGTCCAGTGGGACTGGAGACTATTGCTGCTTCCATCAGCGAGGAGTCCGATACCATCATGGATGTTTACGAACCTTACCTCTTGCAGCTGGGCTTTCTGGAGCGAACTCCCCGTGGCAGATTGGCTACCCAACTAGCTTATCAGCACCTAGGACTGCCTTACAATAAAGAAAAACCTCCTCAGCAAACTTTGTGGTGAAGATACGTTTGCTTAAACACCCTTCAATGTCGCCAGTTGAGCCAAAGCATCGTAGTTGTAATCGGCGGCTGAACTTACACTGAATGTGTCCGGTAGCGTCACCGGAGGTTCCCCCTTAACGGACTTAACCAGCTCCAAGGCTTTCTCTACCCTCTTCTCATCTCCCTCTAGGGCAAGTACCACTGCTCCCTCAGAGCCACCAACACCACCGGAAGCTAGGTGATAAGCCCTAACGCCAGCCAGTATGGCAAAAGCCTGAATCTCAGTGACCACTTTGCCCAGAGGCACCGGGACGAGCTTTACCGGCAGCCCAGTACTGTATTTGAAGTGGTAGATGCCAGAATACTTGGCAGCCTCAATAACCGACGGAACCAGCTTCTCCAGACCGACTGGCATTATGAGATGACAATCACGGGGTGTTATTATGGGCCAAGCCATGCCGATAGTGCCACCCTTCACCGAGGAAGTGAAGATACCGGCATTGCCCTCCTTGTCTATGGCGCTCGCCCCCTTAATGAAAACATCATCGGGACCGAAATCACGTATTTCAACGTTGGAATCAGCATTTTCTACTACCTTCCCTTTCCTGATGACGTGCCAAGTGCAGGGAGGTGATCCCGAATTGGTAGTGGTGATCCCACCACAGACCATACCTACAGTCTGGCCAGCTTTGGGCTCTACCTTGATCCCAAAGAGCTCCTCGGTAACAAAGGCATTGGTGATGCCCCTAGCAATGATGATCATGCCACTTTTGTAGGCACTCTGCACTTCGGGGAGCGCCACCGTAGCCTTAGCTAGGAGCCGCCGGGACTCGGATGGGTTTAAAACTACTAGCGCTGAAACCTGCTTCTGACCTGGCTCTGGCTTGGCAAGCTCTACTTCGTAAAACAACTGCTACCTCCTTAAAAAGATTGCCACTATTTTAACATTTACTTTAAGTTGGAAGCCAATTTCAAGGCTCTAGTCCACCAGAGGGAATTAGTAAACTTGATAAATAGTCTCCAAGATAGCTAAGATTGTAATAATGAAGTCGGTTCTAATTCATTGCTGCTGTGCCCATTGTGCTGCCTATACGGTTGAGTACTGGCGACAGCAGGGTTATGAAGTCAGCGCTCTATGGTATAACCCCAATATTCACCCCTATATGGAACACCAATATCGTCTGGAAGCAATGAAAAATCTGGCGCAAAAAGTGAATCTGCCGCTAACTGTCGTTCCGGGCTATGATATCATTGAATACTTCCGCCGGGTGGTAGGGTATGAATCCCAGCGCTGCCAGTATTGCTTCAGGCTACGATTGTCAAAAACAGCGGAAACAGCTTTTCAGAGGGGCTTCAGTGCTTTCACTACCACCCTGCTCATCAGTCGCCACCAGAAGCATGACCTACTCCACAAGGTCGGCAACGAGCTGGCTAGGGAAAAAGGCATAGAATTCCTTTACGCTGACCTCAGGAAACGCTACTCAGATAGTCGCCACCTAACCAAGCCACTTAATCTTTACCGCCAGCAATACTGCGGTTGTGTTTATAGTGAATGGGAACGCCGGACAAATATAAAGATAGAATGAGTGGTAGAATCTGGCTTTCAGCCATCATCCTCTTCCTCTGGCTACTCGGCGGATGCAGTGCGCCAGCGGAGACAGCAAAGGTTACCCAGGTTATTGATGGCGATACAATTATCATAGAAACTGGCT
Organism: Dehalococcoidales bacterium; assembly: GCA_046760985.1. GTDB lineage: Bacteria > Chloroflexota > Dehalococcoidia > Dehalococcoidales > RBG-16-60-22 > JBHIFE01. Next base: position 5,924 of record JBHIFE010000042.1, on the reverse strand, counting down.
ACCGAGTAAGATATATTGGCATTGATACTCCAGAAATTTATCCTGAACTGGAAGCCTATGGCATTGAAGCCTGGCTGGCTAACCGCCAGTTGGTAGAGGGAAAAGAGATTCGTTTAGAGCAAGATGTATCTGAGGTAGACAAATATGGTAGACTGCTGCGCTATGTTTATGTTGACGATATATTGGTTAATGCCGAGCTGGTAAGACAGGGGCTGGCTGAGGCTAAAGCCTACCCTCCCGACACTAAATACCAAGACTATCTAGAGGAATTAGAGACAGAAGCCAGACTCGCTGGCAGGGGGATGTGGGCAAAATGAGAGGGAGCCTCAATCAAGGCTCCCTCATTCGGTATTTATGGAAGAATAAACTAATCAGCTAACCAAGGTAGTCCCGGCTGGTGCCATCCTCTATTTATGTTTTGCCATACTCGTTGCCTCATCTCCGGCAATGGTAGCTGCTCTAATCTTTGCCGTAGATGTTGCTTTATCTCTGAGGGCATTCCTTGCCCGCTGCCCAGCAGGTGCTTTGGATGTGGAGCCTTAAAACCGAAGGCACGCCGCAGCATATTGAAGTTAAGGGCTTCAGGCTTCTGCTCCCACCATTCTTTTATTTCATCGGCCTCCTCTTGAGTAAGCAGTCCTTCCTCAACGGCTTTATCCAGCGCTTGGTAAAAAGCCTCTTCCCACCTTTCTTCCATTATTTCCTGCCGTGCCTGCTTAAAAGCATCTATCAGGTCTTCCTCAGAAATGCCCAGGATTTCAGCGACCCGGGCAAGAAGACCGTTTGCCTCAACTTGTGGCGCGGGCTCTTCCTCCTCTTGTGCCATAGCTATCGCTGTGCCACCCGCCACTAGCACGAGCATAGCCACCAGCACCGAGATGAGGACCTTCATTCTTTTGGACACTGCGTTCTCCTCCTTTCAAATACTCACTACCTATATAACGAAAAAGTCGCCACTTGGTTAGTGGCGACTTGAAGATTTTTGTGCTAGGTAGACCTAATAGGTTAGTAATACCAGCACATTAGTCATTCTCTCTCGTCCTCCTTCTCATCTTCCCTTTCATCTTCCCTCTCCGCGAGAGCTTCAAGAGCTTTCTTATATTCAGCGTCTGATTTCGCAATTGCCCGGAGCAGAGCTGGTTTGGCTGATTCTGGCACCCTCTCTAACGCGGCTCGGAGAGCGGCTGGATGCCGAGCCGCATTACGAGCCACAATCACCTTGAGTTTAGCCCGTTTATCAAGCTTAACCTGTCCCGGTGGTACCGGTACCTCTTCGGTTACTGCCGGTGCTGGAGTCGTGATTACGCCAGCCTCTTTTTCTTCAGGCGGTGCTGGTGTTTCTCGCGGTACTGCCTCTGGTGCCAGAAGCACACCTGTCCTTTCGCCCTCGGGTGCAACCAAACTAGCTACCCTTGTCAGATAGATATTCAGCCGCCGGGTAGCCCGTTCCACCTGTTCTGGCTTACCCTTCTCCGCCATTTTAATTATCTCGGCTACTCTCTTATCCGCTAGCTTGAGATACAGCTCTGCTTTACCTAGAGCCGAGGGGGTTAGTGTCAATCGTACCGTCTCTGTTGCCAGCTTCACTGGATACAGGGGTTCATCAGGCATACTGTTGCCCGCTGCTGCCACGGTACCGCCACTCACCAGCAAGAAGATAAGAATGGCGATTACTGCGGTTGCCCACCGGGGTTGCCAACCGAAGAGAAAGAAGCGACGCTCCCTCCTCTCTTCCATTTCCTGAAGTGCGGCACGCAACTGGTATCTGGCTCTCTCCCTGAACTCGGGTCGGGGTTTGACTGCTGACGCCTTTTTAGCCAGTAAAGCCGTGTGGAGTAACGGCTCAAGCTCGGCAGCTTGCTCTGGATATCTCAAAAGACATTGCTCTATAGTCTCACCTTTGGTGAGTACTCGCTCCAAACATTCATCCAGAATGTTAGCGAACTCTTTCTCCTTCATCATATCATCCTGCTGATAGTATTTTACGCAGAGACACCATGGCGCTGTGCTGCAATGCCTTTATTGCTCCTTCACTTTTGCCCATATCCTTGGCCACCTGGGCAACAGAGAGCTCACCGGCAAAACGAAGGGAAATCACCTCCCGCTGCGCCTTAGTTAACTGCTTGGTTGCCGAAACTAGCTGCTCAATATCTAGACTCCGCTCTACCTCCAGTCTCGGGTCAATACTACTCCTTGCCAGCGCCTCACTAAGGGGAACAGTGACCCGCTTTGACCTCTTTCTTAGGTAGTCAACTACCTGGTTATGGGCGATACGAAACAGCCAAGAGGAAAAGGGTATTTGCTTATATTTGAAGGAAGAAATATTCTTAAAGGCACTGAGAAAGACTTGCTGAGCCATATCCTCTGCCTCTGTCTTTTCTCCTATTTTGAGAACTATGTAACGATAAATTCTATCGAAGTTCTCCTCATATATTTGAGTTAAAGCCGCCTGGTCATGCTGTTGCGCCCGTCGGACGAGGCTTTCCTCATTTTGCACCTGACAACTCCCCGCTAGCTAAACCCTGATTAAACTCTACCTTTGTGTTTAACTAGCAATCATGGCGTTACCCTGTGCATATAGTATAACGAATGAAACAGTAAAAAGATAGCTTCTCAATCTAAGCCAACGATATGCCAGTATAAAATAAAATGTGCTATAATTAGACCAAATAGTCATACAATCACCTGAAATTAAGACTTTCTGCAGGGGGATAAAATTGTGTCTTTTTATGTGCGCCGGATGCGCAAGGAAGATGTTGCTCAGGTCAAAGAGATTGACCACGAAGTTTTCCCCACCCAATGGGCATCCCCTAATTATCACCGTGAGCTACAAAATCGGCTAGCTCATTATATTGTGGTTTGTGATAGGGATAAAATAATTGAAGAGTCTGAGGTGAAAGCTCCCTTAGAGAAAGGCGTCTTCGGGCTGGCATCCAAGATAAGGTGGTGGTTGAGCCACAATCGCTTCTTCGGCGACAGATTACCCCCACCCGGTAGCCAATACATCATTGGTTTTGCTGGTATCTGGGTTGCCGCCGATGAAGCCCATCTCACCAATATTGCCGTGCGGAAGCGTTATCAGCAGCAAGGAATAGGTGAACTGCTACTCATATCAATGATAGACCTGGCTATAGAGTTAAAAGCTAATTTCATAACCTTGGAGGTGCGTGCCTCCAATACTCCCGCCCAGAACCTCTATCACAAGTATGGCTTCACCCAGGTAGGCGTACGCCGTGGCTACTACACCGATAACAGGGAAGATGGTTTATTAATGTCGGTTGAAGGCATAACCTCAGCCCCATTCCAGACACGCCTGCAGGAATTAAAGCAGACTCACTTAAGAAAATATGGAATAGTCAATAGTCCGGTAGCAAAGGGGGGATGCATCTCAACCGAATAGACTACGACGTCTCGGGAAATAATCCGGGTTTTGCATGTTAGCTTGGAGCCATTCCTCAAGTTGCTGCTTACTCCTATGCAATGGTAACTTCAGCTTATCCACACTGATGCTAGCTAAATAGCTATCTGATTTATACTTCCTCGCTGCATCCATCTTCTGGTTAAAATCCTCGGCTATGCCAAAAGTGTCAGACAGGCAGGTCAGCAACTCCTGGGGCAGAAAATCAAGCTTCCTTTTATTCCTCTTCCAGCAACCGGTCTTAAATTTTTTAGTACGCCAATGAAAATCAAAGGTTTCTATTAGCCGCTGGTTTTGATTTATTTCAGATAGCAAGGTGACAACCATTCCCAGCGGTGTTCCCCGCCCTCGGCGTGCCCTAATGACGACATTGAGCACTAGGAAGAAAGCTATTACTAAAACTATAACTAAGTTTCTCCCCACTTCACCCAAATCCATGATTCCTCCACAGCCTTCATCTTCAGGCTATCACTAAGAATATGTTCAACGGTAACTAGAACGTAACTACCTCTCCAGTGCGAGCCTATTTAATCTTACAACACAATCACCATAAAAGCTATTAAGAAAAGTTAAACCTCTCTTTCATAAACCGGTCTATATCCACTCTTTACCATAGGGAAATGAAGTGCTAGAATTAAAAAGCTGGATTAGCGGCTAAGGAGAGTGGCAGATGTCGGGTCATTCCAAATGGGCGTCAATCAAACATCAGAAGGGAGTAGCTGATGCCAGGCGCGGGCAACTTTTTACTAAATTGACCCGAGAGATTATGGTAGCCGTGCGTGAGGGAGGTAGTAATCCCGAGGTAAACTTCCGATTGCGGCTGGCAATACAGAAGGCTCGTGATAACAATATGCCGCTGGACAATATAGAGAGAGCCATTAAGCGGGGCAGCGGTGGACTAGAAGGAGCCAGCCTGACCGAGCTGGTTCTTGAGGGCTATGGACCCAACGGCACAGCTATTCTGGTAAAGGCGCTGTCCGATAACCGCAATCGGACTATTCAGGATGTGAGAAGCATATTCTCCCGTCATGGTGGCAGTCTGGGGGAAAACGGCTGTGTTGCTTGGCTTTTTGACTCAAAAGGATTAATTCGGGTAAAAATTGATAACCTAGATGCCGATGATTTAGCTCTAAATGCCATTGATGCCGGCGCCGATGATGTTAAGGTGGAGAGCGGTTATGTGGAGGTTTACACCAAGCCGGAGGAACTTGAGATGGTTAGAGCAGCACTGGAACAGAAAAATATAGCCATCGCCTCTGCCGAGCTATTTATGGTACCCAAGACCATAGTCCAGCTTGATGAAAAAGCAGCCGTACAAGCACTAAAGCTGCTGGATAAATTAGAGGAACTGGATGAAGTGCAACATGTGTCCAGCAATGCTGACTTCCCCGATACTGTACTGGAGAAATATCAGTTGCAGGTTCCCGGTTGATTTTAGGTCAACCTGATTCTCCTGTAAGCAAGATGAAAGTTTTAGGTATTGACCCGGGCACAATAACCATGGGCTATGGAGTGATAGAAGGTCAAGACGATGAGATAGCCCTGATTGATTGCGGCGCCCTAGCCACTCCAGAGCGCTCCCCGATTGGGGAGCGCTTAAGCTATCTGTATAAGGAACTCCTGAAAATCATGGCGCGCCATCAGCCTGATGTGGTGGTTGTGGAGCAGCCCTTTATCGCCAAGAATGCCCGGTCGGCACTGGCAATAGGTAGAGCCCAAGCCATAGCTCTTCTAGCGGCAGCCAGTAAAGGCATCCCGACCTACGAATATACGCCAGCCCAGATAAAGCAGAGTGTCGCCAATTACGGAGCCAGCAGCAAGGAGCAGGTTCAGCAGATGGTCAGGTTCCAGCTCGGCTTGGCTGAAGTCCCTCAGCCGAACGATGCCGCTGACGCCCTAGCCGTAGCCATCTGCCACCTTCGGGAGACACACCTGAGCAATTTACTAGCCAGGCAGAAGGAGAGACAATGATATCCACTCTTCAAGGGAAAGTAGAATCATTAGGTAGTGATTGGGCAATCATTAATGTTGGCGGCATTGGCTTTCAGGTATATATGCCCACCTCCACCCTGAGTGTACTGGGTGGCGTCGGCAAGGAGGTAAAATTATATACCCACCTCCACCTCCGCGAGGATAACGCCACCCTCTATGGCTTTGCTTCAACTGAGGAGCTGACGCTATTTCAGAGTCTGATTGGCGTCTCCGGGCTGGGTCCCAGGCTGGCACTGGCGATGCTTTCGGCAATGAATACCGAGCAACTGGTTACTGCCATTGCCACCGGCAGCACCGACCTGCTGACGATAATTCCCGGCGTCGGCAAAAAGGTGGCTAACCGCCTTATTCTGGAGCTTAAAGAGAAAATCGGTGCCGGCTGGATAACCACCCCTGCCACCCAGCTCGCCCAGGAGAATACCGATGTGCTAGCGGCGCTGACGGCTCTGGGCTACTCAGCATCTGAAGCCACCAAAGCCGTCGCCACCCTACCCCCCTCCTCCGACCTGAGCCT
>JBHIFE010000041.1:0-12407 GCA_046760985.1 Dehalococcoidales bacterium | reverse complement strand
AAATTTCTTTAGTGCCTCCACCCCGTCTGCCGGATAGAACATTCTCATGGTGCTCATATTCTCCGATCCAGAACCCTTGGGCATCATTAATACGTCCAAATATTCAACATCTTTGATATAATCAAAGTAAATAACCGGCAGCCTGTGCCCTACAGAGGTTTGGGGATTTACCCTAGTCAGGGGATGGGCAGAGCTGCTGCGAAAGGGAAATTCCTGTGTAGCTCTCTTAGCGCCTTCATACAGCCTTTGTTTAATCTCGAAGCCATCCCAGGCAAAGGAAGTCCCGATTTTGACCATGTAAATAGGTAAACCCGTGTCCTGGCAAATCAACGCCTTCTCTTTATCTGCGATTTCTATGGTTTTAAACATGGCGTTGAATATCTCCCTAGCAGCGGGTTTTGTCTCCCTTTCGTATGCTCGCTTTAAAGCCTCACGAACGTCAGGAGGAAGATCAGTTAAGGCTTTAATATATAATTCCTTTGCCGTCTCTTCTATTACCCTGTAATCAAAATCCTTCATGAAAAAAAGTCTCCTTGATCATTGAATGAAAAGTATATCACCGAACATCTCGGTATTTGTGAGCTTGCCTGAGGCTGTGGCAAGGACTTCACTGAACAAAAGGAGGCCAGCATCCTTCGCTGTGATCTCCCCTGTCCTCAGGCGAGATAGATACAACTCGCAGGAGCTGGCAGCGTTTATTTCACGATCAACGGCAAATCTGAGTATCGGAACTATGGGATATAGCAAAGCCCTTTTCCTTTCCGCAGGAAATAGGAGAAGTTGTGCTCCGAAGGCGATTACCGCATCTAGGGCATTATCCTCACTGCCGGGATACATATACCTGTACACTCCCGGACGTTTCCCAAGAGGTTGTCCAAATTTTATATCGCCGATCTTCCTTTCTAAAAATCCGGGATATAACTCCCTTTCATCCCTGCCTGCTTCCTCCAGCCATAAACAGCGGGCTCTCTCTTGCTCTACGAGGCATAGGAAATGATCCAGTATATCATGTATCTCCCGGGAATCGTGGCAAAAAAATCCTAACACAAGCCTGGGAAAATTAACCACCTCACGTCGCTGGGTGCTCGCCTCCTGAATAATATTGGATACCACTTGTGCTATCTTTAACATTGATTCAAGAAAGTCACCCTGCTGAAGCTCAAAAACTTCATGGGGCTTCCCCGTCCTTTCCAATTCATCTCGAAAATCATCAGCCGGTGCATTTCCTCTCTCTTGAACAACTACAAAGCCAGCAATATTTGGATGTTTCGCTATTCTTAAGCAAGAAGAACTGCCTTCTGAGCTACAGAAAACCGGTAATGCGTTTTTTACCAGCCCGGCTACCATGCGGCAGACAGCTGCTCCGGTCAATCCAAAGCCCAAGAGCGCGACATGATTCCTTATGCCTACTGAACCATCGGGCCTTATATAGCCAATAAATTGGTGCATAATTCTTGTTTCACTTCTTAGACTTCTTTATATCCATGCGAGTAAATTCTACTGGTTTACTGCTAAGCTCTATATCAGAGATGTTCTTTTTCCTGAGGTAAATGTTACATAACCAATTCTTGTCGTCCCTCTCTGGAAAATCTTCTCTGTAATGAGCGCCTCTACTTTCCTTTCTATAAAGAGCCGAGTTGGCCAGCATTCGCCCTGCAGTGATCCAGTTAGTGACATTGATAATGTCGTTCCATTCCATGTTATACCTTTTCAGATGTTTACCGGCAAGCCCGATGTGTTCTACCCATTCCATAAGTTCATCTAAGCGCCTAACAGCTCGTTCCAGTTGCCTGCCAGTACGAACAACTCCCATGTCTCGCCAGGTCAATTCCTTTAGTTCGTCACGAACAGGATATATCCCTTCCTTTGAATCGATGAAGAAAGGTTTTAACCAGCGCGCCTTGATTTCCTCCGCTTGGGCTTGCCGATATGGATGGAGCCCCTGTTGTGCCGCCAGTTCCGTGGCAGTGTCCCCGGCTCTGCGGCCAAAGACAATGGAATCACAGATGCCGTTTCCGCCAAGCCTATTGGCGCCGTGGGTTCCAGCGGCATCCTCCCCTGCCGCCAGCAAACCCTCCAGATTGGTTTGACAATAAATATCTATCTTAGCCCCGCCCATCATATAGTGGGCTGAGGGACTCACCACTGCCCCCTCACTTACAAAGTCCCTGCCCATATCTCTTACCCGTTCACACATCCCGGGAAAATTCTCCTCTACGAATTTAGCTCCGAGATGGCTCACATCAAGAAGAACACCTCCCTCCGCTATTCCCCGCCCAGCCATTATCTCAATATAATTAGCCCGGGCAACAACGTCCCGCGTCGCTCTTTCCAGATGTTGAGGAGCGTAACGTTCCATAAAACGCTCACCCAGACCATTATACAGCCTCGCTCCGGCACCCCGGAGTCCCTCTGTCAAAATGACTCCGGTCAGATGTGAGTCCCCAACCAGTAATCCTGTGGGGTGGAACTGAAGCATTTCCATGTCAACCAATTCCACTCCCGCCCGGAAACACATAGCTATCCCATCGCCGCTCTTATCGGTGGAGGTAGCGAAAACCTTGTACATTGAAGCGGCTCCGCCGGTCGCCATGATGGTAACCTTCGAGTTCACAATAAATATCTCACCAGTCCTTACATTGAGTAAGACTGCACCAACCACCCGATTGCCATCAGTGGTGGTTAGCAGATCCAACGCTCTCGTTTCCTCCAGAACGGTTATGTTACGCCGGTATATCTGATCCGCCAAACGGTATATGAATTGAATCCCGGTCAAGTCACCCACGGCAACGGTTCGATCAAACGACTGACCGGCAAAAGGTCTCTGGTCAATCCTGCCATCCTCCGCCCGGTCAAGGAAAATGCCATACTTAACTTCAAGTTCATGGACAGCTTTTGGGGCATCATTTACCAGAGTCCACGCCAGCTCCTGATTGTTTATGAAATCCCCGCCTTCTAGGGTATCCTTAAAATGCATATCGATTGAGTCGTTTTCATTCAACACAACATTTAGCCCACCCTGAACCAGCCGACTGCAACCACCCTTGCCCAGCAACGTTCTGCCTACTAGGACAATTCTTAGTTCAGGATTGCTGTCGTATGCATATAGGGCAGCAGATAACCCCGCCCCACCAGAGCCCAAAACGAGAACATCCGCCTCTATTGTTTCCAAAGTGCTATCCTCCTCTTCGGAAAATCCTGGCAAAGATGCCAAACCTGCCTAAGACACTTCGCTTTTTCAACTGCTGAATAGCTCTCGTTGGAACGATATGCTTGGGGCAAACCTCGGCACAGTTGAATTGCGCATGACAGCGCCAAACACCGAAATACTTGTCCACTGCTTTCAAGCGCTCGACGGACATGGCATCTCTTTTGTCGGCGATTAAGGTATAGGCACGGGTGAGCGCTGCTGGACCGATAAATTCCTCACCAGTTGCCACCATGGTACAGGCTGAGTAACAAGCCCCACAGCCAATACAGTTTATCATGTCATCGATAAACTCTCGTTCGCCAGAGTCCGGTCGAATAATCACGGGTTCAGTAATTTCCTTCCTGCCCACATAATAAGGCTTTATCCTTTTCCATTTTTCCATGAATGGAGCCATATCCACAGCCAGGTCCCGAATAATTGGGAAATTGGGCAATGGCTTGAGGGTCATATCACTCGTTCCTAAATCCATGACCTGTGTTTTGCAAGCTAAGCGAGGCTTCCCATTGACATACATCGCACACGATCCGCACATAGCATAGCGACAAGAATACCGGAATGCCAAGGTGCTATCAACGTAGTTTTGGATGTACAGTACAACATCCAAAACAGCCATCTTCCTGATAAGAGGGACTTTAAAATGGTCAAATCTGGGTTTTTCCCCGCTCTCCGGGTCAAAACGAAATATACTGACGTTCAATTGTTGAGACAACTTCAGCAAACCACAATGAGATTTATAAACGATAAATCAAGAACAATTCTGTTATCACCTTGCAGCAAGTTTTTTAAAACGTAATTTATACACCTAAGATATGAATCGGAACAAGGCATAACCACCTACTCCCAAACATCCTGTACCTGCCATACCCAGTGAAATAATGGTAGCAACAGCTGCCTTATCCTTTAAACCAAGATCGACCAGTACGGAATAAAGTCCATTCAGTCCATGGAATATGCCAACAACCAGTAGCAAGAGATCAAGCACGACAAAAATCAATAATTCAGATCTTAGTATCACGACATCCAAAGTGGTAATTCTGGCAACATGTACCCGCCAAATGTGAACCCCTACAAGGGACAACAAAAAGATGGCACTTACTCTTTGTAATAACCATGTCCAAGCATTCATGGTTAGTGCTTTGCCTTTCCTAGAGTATGAAAGATACCGTCGAGACCCACAAGCCGGCTGACACGAACAAGCAGATCCTGAACGCTTTTTGAGTGGTGTTAACGTTTACCCCTATACCCATGTCATGCAGCAACAAGCGGATACCGTTCAAGCCATGGTAATAAAGTGCAGCTAATAGCAAAACATTCAGGACTTTAAAAACCGGGTGCCCCATGAGCATACCTAGCATTGCATTAAAAGCCTCTTCGCCTCTCAAAATTAAAGTAATCACCAAAATCGCATGAAACTGAAGAATATAAAATAAGAGATAGAACCCCGTAATCCGGTGAAGAAGCCACGCCCACATTCCTGCCGCTGACCATACCTGACCCCGGTATATAAATTCTGTCCTCGACTTCATCTTAAGATCCGGGCTAATGATTTGACGAATCATTTTCATTGTAACACATTACCTTAACTTGAGAAAATGTTTCTAGCTTTAGATAGAGTAACCTTCTCCTCTTCCTTGAAGTAGAGCTTCTCACCGAATTCCTCTGTCTCCTAGATGCCACCATAGAGGTGTTCTCAGCAAGGCGATAGCGTTTCTATTTCGCTGTCTCGCTTTCGAATTCCTTACCCGAGCACATAATACCTAGCTTCACGGTGAGCTTCTTCCGGCCTTTCCCTTTTCCCCAAAAATTAACACAGCCACTACCCTAACCAGTATAAAGGTGCCTTTTGACTACATCCTCATCTATTTCAATGCCCAAACCGGGCTTATCCAGTGGGGCAAGATATCCCCTCTCCGGTCGGAGGGAGGGCTGGATGAAAAATGCCTCTAGGGGAACTGCGTTGATCTCGATATACTCGCTTCCCATGTTGCTAAGGCTAAAATGCAACGTGGCGGCGACCCCGGGGCCGAAATAGAAGGAATGGGGAATCAATTGGAGGTTCCACGCCTCAGCGAGAGCCAAGATTTTGCAACACTCCAATAGCCCCCCCGATTTTATTGTGTCCGGCTGAACAATGTCCACCGCCCGCTTAGTTATCATCTCTTTAAAGCCGTAGCGGGTATATTCGTTTTCCCCCGCCGCAATCAGGATGTTGCTCTTAGCCTTTACATAGGCTAGCCCGTCATAGTCATCCATGGGCCAGACTGGCTCCTCCACCCATAACACCCTGTATTGTTCCAATTCCTTAAGTTTTTCCACTGCCTGCCTGGGAGTCCAAGCGCCATTAACGTCCACCATGAGGGTAATGTCATCTGGTACTGCCTGGCGTACCGCTTTTACTGACTCTACATCAGTCTGATGAAGTTTTATGGCGGTGTACCCCTCTTCTACAAAACGAAGTGCCATACTGGCTACATCCTCAGGCTTCTGATATCGTAGAAGGCTGGCATAAGCTTTGATCTTATCCCTACACAGCCCCCCGAGCATTTCGTAAACGGGAAGATTTCTATACTTTCCAATTATGTCCCACAAGGCTACCTCTACTCCGCTGATACAATGTAGAGTTACCCCCTTCCTGCCGTAGCGGAAAGTTGTGCGATACATCAAGTCCCACAACCTTCCGACATGCATCGGGTTTTCACCAACGAGGAGAGGCTTCAAAGCTTCCTCAATGAAAGTACTGACAGCACCAGGGGTGAAACGCCAGGCTTCCCCATAACCAGTTATACCTTCATCAGTAAAAACTTTAACCAACACATGGTAGGCACTAGCCTTGGCGGCTAAAAATCCTCCCGAAAAGGGTGGAGTTTCCTTCAAAGGAATGAACAACGGTATAGCCTTAACGTCAGTAATCTTCATCTATTGTCACTTCTTCTATGAAAGCGTAGTGCAAGTTTTTTAATTAACCGGTTTCTTCTTGTCATCTATCACTCTCTTTACCGCTATTATTTTTGCTCGCGGATCATTCTCTGGGTAGAATCTGACGATAGCAAACTGATGGCTCAAGCCCTTTAATCTGCCGCTTTCTCATTCTGCCTCAATTATACCTTATCGCCTGCTGGCAGGGAGGCTTTCTTTGTTCTCCATTGTAACATCATTAGCCCGAGGAAGAGCAATACCCCCAAGGCAAATAGTATATAGTTTCCAGTGAAGACATATAGGAAAGAGCTGGTGGCACACAAAGCATATGCCGCCCGCTCCCACTGAGTAATCGGGGTTAGAAAATGGTTGTAAATCACCGCTATCAGGGCTGCCATAGCTATCAAGGCGGCTATCAGCGATAATGCCCCGGTCAGTGGTCCCCCACCTTGCAGTAAGAACACCGGATTATAGACCATAAAGAAGGGCAATATGAAACCAGCTATCGCCAGCTTGAAGGCACTAACTGATGTCTTCCAGTAGTTACCTCCAGCTATACCTGCCCCAGCCAGCGCTGCCAGGGCTACCGGAGGAGTAAGGGCGGCTATTATGGCAAAGTAGAAGACAAAGAAGTGGGCAGGTATTATCCCCACGCCCATCCTGACCAGTACCGGGGCAACTATCAGGGCTACCAAGATATAGGCTCCCACGGTGGGAACACCACAGCCCAGTATGATTGATACAATCACAGTCATTAGCAAAGCAAGAGCCAGTTGCCCGCCAGATAACGCCTCCACCAACCCCATGAACCTAGGTCCCAACCCAGTGCTATAGAGGGTCTGAGAGATTATTCCGACAAGGGAGAGGATGACGGCAATTTTGGCTCCAAGTACAGCCCCGTTGGCGAACCCCCGGGCTAAGCCAGACCAAGTAGGGCGTGTCTCTTTTCGCATAAAACATAGCACCAGTGCCGCTACTATAGCATAAAAGGCGGCATACATAGGGCTCATCCTCATCAGTAGCAGGACGAAGATTACTGCCAAGGGGATGAGGAATACCGGTGCTATTTTGAGTATGAGCTTGGTATCTATTGCCTCTTTGGGGGCAGATATTTTCTCCTTCAGGGCTATGACCTGAACCCCCAGACCCACCGAATAGTAATACAGCAGGGCTGGAATGAAGCCGAGTATCATTAGCTCCACATAGGGCACGCCAATGATGACTGCCATGACAAAGACAGATGCTCCCATTATCGGGGGCATAAGTTGTCCCCCACTGGAGGCAGTAGCCTCAATTGCCCCCGCCGTCTCAGGCGAATAGCCCGTCTTTTTCATCATGGGGATGGTGAAAACTCCGGTGAGGGCAACATTAGCCACAGAGGCACCGGTGACCATCCCGATCACGCTTGAGCCGACCACTGCGGTCTGGGCTGGTCCGCCAGCCAGCACCCTGCCGGCTAGTTTCCCCACCTCAAGGATAAGCCTAGGAATGCCCATAACCTCCATTAGACCACCAAAGATAAGAAATAGGATTATAAAGTTAGCTGATACGCTTAAGAAAACTCCTAAGGTGCCGCTAAAGCCGATACCCAACACCGAAATTATAGTTGGTACAGCCAAACCGCCATGGGCTAAGCCCCAGGGCGCATGTTGACCAAAAAAGAAGTAAAGGATGAATAAAATGGCAATTATGGGCAAAATTGGTCCCCAGGCTTGCCTGGCGGCTTCGACTACCACGATAACGAGGATAGTGCCGATAATCATATCCACTGTTCCCGGGGTACCGACCACCCTCTCCAGATGTTCATAGTTAACTTTCATATAGGTGGTAACCACCAAGCCGGCTAATAAAAGGATGAGCACAAGTGGCCATAGCCTTCGCCTCTTTAACGTTTTTATTGTGGTCAAAAAGACCAGGGTCAGGGCAAAGCCAAGATGAAAGATCAAATGCTCTTTAGTTGACTGGAATAGATACTGGGTAGAGAAAAGATGATAGAATGCCATAGCACAACCTATAGTGACTATGACACCGTCCAGAATTTTGAGCCACTTCCCGTCTCGGGTCATTTAACTATGCCTTATGTTATACTGGGGACCGTGAGGGCCCCCAGTATGATTCACCTTCCTGCCAGTTGCTACTCTTCAGGGAGGGTGACGCCGAATTCCTCCCATGCCCTTACTGCCCCGGGATGAGCGTCCTTTTTGGTGAGGCCAGCGGACATGCTCTCTAGGCTGAGGAACTTACCAAAAGCGTGATACTCCTTAAATTTATCATAGTGAGTTAGCCACACCTTGGTAATCTCGTAAGCTATGTCCTCGGGGAAAACATCCTTGGCAAGTTGCTGGTACGGCATAGTAGCAATGCGCAGGTCTTCTGTCTGGTCTTGCCACGTCCCAGCTGGTATTACCAGCGACTCAAGCGGTATGCCCTTTGCCTGGACTGCGTCAAAGGCTTCCTTAGGGTACCCAATGTGGTAAAGCGTCCTGCCCGAAGCGAGTAGCTCTTGCACCTTGGACGGAAAGACTGCCTCCTCGGGATGCTTACCATCGTAGTATGCCCCGATATTGGCTACATCGGCTGTTCCATCCAGCAGGGCAGCTATGGCTCCTTTCCATCCAACAAACACGAGTTCCATCTGGTCGGCTATCCCCAAGCCAGTATCACCAAGCAGTGCGTAATGAGGGTAACCCCACTGTATCTGTGTCATCCATCCCACTGCTACCTTCTTGCCAATGAGGTCATCTACGGTCGTAATTTCGGGGTTGAGGCTGACTAACCAGTTCGTCGCCGCCCCCATGTAGCTAACCAAAAACCGATAGCCCAGAATTTTCTCGGTGAAGGGGTCCTCCGGTTTGGAGGCAAGATAGCGCAGCAGGTTGTTACCGTAGATAACGCTTGTCCTCCACTCCGCTGGGGTGGTACCGTGAACCTTAAAATTGTAAATGAAGCCGGGAGTCTCACCAGCCGGCATCCGCAACCAAGGGTGGTACTTTTTGCAAATATCCTCTAGAGCCATCCCAAAAACGTTGCCCGATAGCCCCAAAGGAGCTGTCCACTGAGGCACAGTTACTATTTCATGTGGGACTGGGGCTGGAGCCGGTGCTGGAGCTGGTGCCGGTGCTGGGGCTGGAGCCGGACAGCCGATAGCGAGTAAGCTCACAGCTAACAACAATGCCAGCGGCATTAACAATATTTTCTTTTTCACCGATTTACCTCCTTTAGTATTTTTCCTTCTAGGGTATTAACTCTATTATTTCCATTTATCACCCCCCTTTTCCCTCTCAAAATCCTACATCTCTCACTTCCGCCTGTCAAGCGAGGAGGCTTTTCTCAACTGAATTTTCAGCCGTTGAGCTGCTTTTTCCTTTCCTTACAGACGGACATCCGTTAAAATCCGACTTGTCCGAAGCATGGCTCACCCTCACCTCCGTTTAGGTTTATGTGGTAACCCCATCCCCCCCTTTACTTTTAACAAGGTGACCTCACCCCCTGTGTCCCCCTCTCCTTGATAAGGAGAGGGGGAAGAATATTAAAAAGAGGGGCTGCTGCCCCTCTTAGACACCCCTATAAGAAGAATATCTAGGGCTAGCGCCCCTCTTAAACACCCTAGTGCGTGTGGAAAGGCGGGTAAGGTATCAGGGGAAGGAAGAGGCGTTTGTTTACAGATTCTGAGCCCATTTGACCGCATTGAGGAATATGCGAAAGCCGTCCCCATACTCCTTAGCTCCCTGTCTTGTCCACTGGGGGTGCTGGGTGCCCCGGATATGGCGCTCGGGGTGGGGCATGAGGGCAAAAACACGCCCGGAAGCATCACAGATGCCAGCAATGTTAGCCACCGAACCGTTAGGGTTATGGGGATAGCCGGCTTTGCTGTTGCCATACTCGTCAGTGTAACGCACGACTACATTCAACTCGGGCAAGACCTTAGGGTCGGCAACAACCTTTCCCTCGCCGTGGGCAACCGGAAGATACATGCGGTCAATTCCTCGGGTAAAGACACAGGGGCTTTGTTTATTCACCCCCATATGCACCCACCGGCACTCAAATTTACCGGAATCATTACCCGCCAGAGTTAATAGTGGTGAAACACCAGCCGATGGCTCAGGTAGAATGCCGGCTTTCACCAGCACCTGAAAGCCGTTGCAAATGCCCAGAATCAGTCCCCCGGCTTCAATAAATCTTATTATGTCTTCACCGAGCTTAAGCCTAATCTCGTTGGCCAGCACCTTGCCGGCAGCGACATCATCGCCATAGGTAAAGCCACCGGGGATAACCACTATCTGGTAGTCAGAAAGCTGCTGCTCACCACGAATTAGCTGGTTAACATGCACGGAAGTCACCTCTGCTCCCGCCTGCTGGAAAGCAAAGACAGTTTCGGCGTCACAGTTTGTCCCCGGGGCACGTAATATCAGTGTTTTAACCATCTATTACCACCTCAGTGGTCTCTGCCACGCCTCTTTCAATTCATCAAGAGATTTAGCCACAATCTGGCTACCATCCAACCCGTATATCTCCAGTATCTCACCCTCGGTAACCTGACCGATAGCGGCGAAATTGGTTCTAGACATTACCCGTTCAAACTCGTCTTTGTTCTCTGGGGCTACCTCAACCAAGAAGCGACTGTTTGATTCCGAGAAGAGGATGAAGTCATCCCGATCTATTGGCTCACCCAGGGGAACTGCCTTCAGCTGGATGGTGGCTCCCAACCCCCCGGCAAAAGCCATCTCGGCAATAGCCACGCCAATGCCACCCTCACTACAGTCATGACATGCCCTGACCAAGCCTTTCTCCGTTGCCATACTCAAGCTATCCATCAGCTCCTTGCCGCGCCGAGGGTTCACCTTAGGCACATTATTGCCGATGAAACCCTGGGTTCTAAAATATTCCGACCCCCCAAGCTCACGCTGAGTACTACCAACAATGTAGATGAGGTCGCCAGCTTTCTTAAAATCCATGGATACCGCCCGGCTGACATCATCCATAACACTGATGGCGGAGATAAGCAGGGTGTGAGGAATGGATAGGGTCTTCCCTTCAAATTGAAACTCGTTGTGCAGGCTATCTTTACCGGAGATAAAAGGAGTCTCATAGACCATCGCCATATCGTAGCACGCTTGGGCGGCCCGGACTAAAGCCCCCAGCATATCTGATTGATTGGTATTACCCCAACTAAAATTATCCAGCAGGGCTACCTGGCGTAGATTACCACCAACGGCTATAATCTGCCGCAGCGCTTCGTCAATAGCCGAGGCTGCCATCCAGTAAGGGTCTATCTGACCATATTTAGGATTTATGCCATTGGCGACAATTACTCCCATCTCTGAGTCTAAGATAGGTCGGATGATGGCAGCATCGCCGGGTCCGTCTTCATTCTTGCCCACCAGAGGTTTGAGAACGCTACCGCCCTGCACCTCGTGGTCATACTGGCGGATAACCCATTCCTTGCTACAGACGTTCCACGAGCCAAGAATCTGAAGCAAAGCCTCACCTAAGTCAGGTGGCTGAGCAAAATCAGACTCAACATACTGTGGTTGTTCCCAGACTGCTTCTCTCTCCAGTTGAGGGCGACCCTGGTGTAAAAACTCCATGCTAAGGTCACCAACTAGGTTCCCGTGATAGAAAAGTCGAAGCCGCCGGTCATCAGTAAACTCACCAATAATGGTCGCTTCTACATCCTCGCTGGCAAAAAGGTTCATCAACTCTTCAACATAGACCGGTGGGACAGCCAGTATCATTCTCTCCTGAGATTCAGACACCCAGATTTCGGTGTAGGAGAGCCCGGCATATTTTAGCGGCACTTTATCCAAGTCCACCCGCACCCCAGTCTCGGCAGCCATTTCGCCAACGGCAGAGGAAAGTCCACCGCCACCACAATCAGTTATCCTAGAGTACAGCCCACGGTCTCTTGCCTGGATAAGAATATCAATAAGCTTCTTTTCCACAATGGGATTGCCAATCTGAACGGCGCTATAAGAAGCGGTAGTTGATGCCTCAGTAAGTTGTTCCGAGGCAAAGGTAACACCATGTATGCCATCACGTCCGGTTTTGCCGCCGATTAATACCACCAAATCACCCGCTTTTTGTTTCCCTCTCTGAGCAAGGTTCTTAGGCAATAGACCTAGTGTTCCGCAGTAGACAAGCGGATTAGTCACATATCCTTCGTCAAAGAGTATGGCACCATTAAGGGTGGGTATCCCCAGGCGATTAGCATAGTCAGCCACCCCAGCCCGAACCCCCTTAAAAATACGGCGCGGATGTAAAACACCGCTGGGCAACTTTT
>JBHIFE010000040.1:0-12435 GCA_046760985.1 Dehalococcoidales bacterium | reverse complement strand
ATAGCTGCTGAGTTATGGACGGCGGCTATCTTCACCGATACCGGCTTGGTATAATGGGTTGCTTCCTTCAGGGCGTAAACAAGTTGCGCCAGGTCCTCAATGGAGTAAATGTCGTGCTGGGGCGCTGGGGACAGGGCATCTGTGCCTTTGGGAATCATCCGGGTGGCAGAGATTTCGGCACTTACCTTTTCTCCGGGGAGGTGCCCACCAATGCCAGGCTTGGCTCCCTGACCAATCTTAATCTCAACTACTCGGGCAACGTCCAAATACTCAGGATGGACACCGAAGCGCCCTGAGGCTACCTGGACAATGGTATTATCCCCATACTTATATAGCTTGGGATGAAGACCTCCCTCACCGGTGTTCCATAGAGTACCCATCTCAGCCGCTGCCCTAGCTAAAGATTCGTGTACATTGAGACTCACTGCGCCATAGGACATAGCAGCAAACATCACCGGGACTTCCAACTTAACTTGGGAGGCTAACTCTGTCTTTAGATTTAAGTCCGGGTTGAGTTCTACTTGGTCAGGTTTTCGTCCGAGATAGGTGGCAAGCTCCATCGGCTCACGCAGTGGGTCGATGGAGGGATTGGTTACCTGACTGGCATTGAGAACTAGATGGTCCCAGTAGATGCGCTGACTTTTATCATCGCCCATTCCGGTGAGGAGTACCCCACCGGTCTCTGCCTGCTTGATAATGTCCTCAATAACTTCGGGGCGCCAGTTATAGTTCTCACGGTAATCCAGCGGATTTCTTCTAATCGTTAGTGCTCCAG
Source organism: Dehalococcoidales bacterium (assembly GCA_046760985.1). Taxonomy (GTDB): domain Bacteria; phylum Chloroflexota; class Dehalococcoidia; order Dehalococcoidales; family RBG-16-60-22; genus JBHIFE01. The sequence continues at coordinate 11,660 of JBHIFE010000040.1, read as the reverse complement.
TAGGGCAGAAGGCGACACAGCGATGGCAGCCGACGCAATTCTCCAGGCGGCTTTTCATCTCATCGTCCTCAGCGTCATAGTAGTTTGCGTCAAAGGTGCACTGGTTAACGCACACCTCACACTTAATGCACCGCTCTGGGTCCCTTTCTACTAAAAACTTGGGTGGTAGATAAGTCTTCACCGGTCTTTCTCCTTAGATACGTATCGGTATTCCCCTTTCGGCTAGGTATTCCTTGGTCTCACGGATGGAATAGGTGCCGAAGTGGAAGATGCTGGCGGCAAGAACCGCATCTGCCTTGCCGGCAACCAGAGCTTGATAAAGGTCATTTAGAGTGCCGGCACCGCCACTGGCAATAACCGGTACGGTTACTGCCTCGGAAATGGTGCGAGTGAGTTCAATATCATATCCAGCCCGGTGACCATCGGCATCTATGCTGGTAAGCAAAAGTTCCCCTGCCCCCAGGGCTACTGCCTCTTTTGCCCAGGTGAGAGCGTCAATTCCCGTTGGCTGTTGACCACTATAGGTATAGACTTCCCAGCGGAGTTTCTTACTATCCTCTATCCGCTTGGCATCTATGGCAACTACGATACACTGGCTGCCAAATTTATCGGCTCCCTCCTGAATCAGCTTGGGTTGGAGCACAGCGGCGGTGTTTATCGAGATTTTATCTGCCCCTGCCTTCAGCATCCGCCGCATATCGCCAGTGCTGCGCAGTCCGCCACCGACAGTAAGCGGCATAAACACTTCCTTAGCAATGCGCTCAACAACATCAATCATGGTGTCACGCCCCTCAGGAGTGGCGCTGATATCCAGAAAGACCAGTTCGTCGGCACCTTCTTTATAATAGAAGCTGGCAAGCTCTACCGGGTCGCCAGCATCACGCAACTGGATAAAGCTGGTTCCTTTTACTACTCGCCCGTCTTTCACATCAAGGCAGGGAATAATCCGCTTAGTTAGCATATGACATTATCTCCTCGGTATCAGTCACTGACCGTGGTTGAGGCGTGTTTAATCTGCCTACAATAGGTTCACCGCCATTTGGAATCCAGGCTTCACCTAGGTCAGGGCAAATCAGGCGGATAGCTGACTCCTCAGATGAAAGATAGAGTATGTCGCCTTTTACCCCAACGGTAAGCGGTCGCAACCTAATGCGGTCAGTAAGCCCAATCATCTCGCCGTGATGGGCAATAATTACCGTGAAGGGCCCGTTTAAGAGTAAGCTGCTGTATACCTGTCGCAGGGTTCGGAGTAACTTTTGCTCCCCCCGCGGACGGCGCTCAATATCAGTCCAGAGGGGAGGCGCCAGTATGCGAGCCACAATCTCAACGGGAAGCCTGTGTTTCCGCATGAGCAGGTCAACGGCATAAGCTACTACTTCAGTATCAGTTTGCATGGTGCAATGATAGCCAAATTGCTCCAGATAACGCCGGTTTATTCCATAAGATGAAATCTCACCATTATGAATCACTGTCCAGTCCAGAATGCAGAACGGGTGAGCACCACCCCACCAGCCGGGAGTGTTGGTGGGGAATCTACCATGGGCTGTCCACAGGTAACCCTGGTATTGTTCCAGACAGAAGTATTCAGCTATCTCTTCAGGGTAGCCCACCCCCTTGAACACCGCCATATCCTTACCGCTGGAAAAGACAAAAGCGTCTGGAAACTTGGTATTTATTTCCATCACCCGGTCAACGACATAGTCATCCTCCGATTGCTCCTCAGGCTGGGATTGTTCTACCTCAAGAAAGTAGCGCCATACCAATGGCGGGTTAACAATTCTCGGTGTCGGTCGTGTTGGCACCTCTTCAGCGTGAACTAGGTGAAACTTATCCTTAAGAAATGCCTCTACATCTCTCTGTCCTTTTCGGCTAAGGTACATTATATGGAAGGCGTAGAGATTAGCATACTCTGGATATAGTCCGTAGATGGCAAATCCGCCACCCAAGCCATTGCCACGGTCATGCATATTGCTAATAGCCTTGATGACACCCTCCCCAGAAAATCTCCTTCCCGAGGTATCCATTACCCCGAATAGGGAGCAGGCGTCAATTACCTTATCATCGTGGTAAGGATTTTGTATTTGGCTAAGCTCTTTCATAGTCATAACCTCCTAGGATGAGAATACCCTACTCTGCGGCAACCACTTCTTCAGGCGGCTGGGAAGAGACCGGAGAGACCAATGCCGAAGATGGCACTTCAAGCTGCGGTCGCCATAACTCCTCGGGGAGAGAGACGAGACCGAAATCCTCAGCGACGAGTGCTTGCTTGAAGCCGTCTGCCTTTACCCCGTCTCTTATCAAATTGAAGACTATACCTGATTTCTCAATGTTACCGGCAAAAATCATTCCTACTATGACTCCGTCTTTCAGTACTACTTTGCGGTAAGTACTGTCATAGTTCCTGGTGAGCACCTCGTAACTATCATCAGGGGGATTCACCACCCCGGCAGAAACTACGTCTAACCCAAAGTATTTCAAGGAATTCATTGCTGTTCCGCCCGGATATTCAGTCGGTCTGCCCGCCATATTAAACCCGGCAATCCTCCCTCCGAGGTAGGCATTGGGCCAGATAGGGGTGAGTCGCCACTCGCCATAGGCGAAATCATAAGCCTCAGCAGCATCACCACAGGCGTAAACGTCAGGACTGGATGTAGCCATATAGCGGTCAACCACTATGCCACGATTTATCCTTATCCCAGTCTCAGAGACGAGTTCAGTGCGTGGTCGGACACCGATAGCTACTATCACCAGATTGCTGGGAATCTGGCTTCCATCATCCAACGTCACGCTGCTGACAGTCTCCTTATCTGAGTTGATTTTAGTCACAGTGTGACCGGTTACGATGTTAACTCCGGCTTGTCTTAGGGCTGCTGCCTCCAGAGCTGCGGCTTTTTCATCAAGGATAGTATTTAAAATCCAGTCTTTCATTTCCACGATGGTAACTTCAACCCCTCGCTTCACCAAGGCTTCGGTAACGCTTACCCCGATGAGACCACCACCGATGACTACTGCTCGAGCTGTCCAGCTAAGGTATCGGTCAATTGCCTTGGCATCATCAAGAGTGGCAAAGGTGAAAATCCCCTTACCGCCTATACCGGCTATCTGGGGAACGATAGGCAAACCGCCGGTAGCCAGCAAAAGCTTTTCCCAGGAAATTTTATCTCCAGAGTCTAATTCAATGACATGCTGGGCTGGGTCAAGCCGTTCCACTTTCCTGCCCAAGAGAGTGCAGACATTGTTCTTATCGTAGAAATCAGCCGGGCGAAACAGCATACTCTCTAGGGAACATCCCCAGGCTAAATATTCGGCGATAAGCGGTCGCGAGTAAGCGGGATAGGGCTCGTCGGAGATTATACTGATTGCCCCTACTTTATCCACTTCGCGTATGGCTTCGGTGGCACCGATGCCCCCGGCTGAGTTGCCTATAATCAGGTATTTTGCCGTGTTCTTGGTCATTTTGTCCTCTTTATTTGTGGCTTACCCCTGTTTGCCAAGGTAAGCTTTATGAAATTGTGGTACATTCTCAACCCGAACTCTCCGCTCTTCTCCGGATGAAATTGGGTCGCTATCAGGTTTCCTCTAGCAATTACACTGCATATCGGAATGCCATAGTCAGTCTCCCCAGCTATTATTGATTTATCTTCTGGCTCTACATAGTAGCTATGAACAAAGTAGAAGTTGGCTTCATCGGGGATGCCATCAAATAGGGGATGAGAGAGTCGCTGTTTTACCTGGTTCCACCCCATGTGGGGAACCTTTAGTCCTGAAGGGAGTCGCCTCACTCGCCCGGGAATGACTCCCAAACACTTATGCCAGCCACCCTCTTCGGTACCGGTAAATAAAATCTGCAGTCCGATGCAGACGCCGAAGAAAGGACGCCCTTCAGTGATGAGTTGATAAATAGGGTCAACCATTTCCAATTTCTTTAGGTTTTCCATGGTATCAGCAGCGGCACCAACACCGGGCAGAATAACCGCTTTGGCATCAAGCACCTCACTGGTATCGCTGGTTATCTTTGGTTGGTAGCCTAGCTTGGTAATGGCGTTAGCCACGCTATGTAGATTACCGGCACCATAATCAACTATTGCAATCATTTGTCTTCTCCCATCTTAGCTCGAACCATCGTTTTCCATCTCGGCATGTATTAGCGCCTCATTAGGACAATTAGCCACACACGCTGGTATATCCTCTCCCTGGCAAAGGTCACATTTAACTATCTTCTCTTGATGTATATCCTGCCTTATCACTCCAAAGGGACAAGCTAACAGGCAAGTCCAGCAACCAATACACCTTTCTGCATCCACTGTGACAACACCGCTATCTGGCTCCCGCTGAAGGGCTCCAGTAAGGCAGGCATAGACACAGTAGGGTTCGGCGCAATGCCGACATTGTACGGCAAAGGAAACAGGCTCTCTTTTCTCCACCCGTAGAAGGGGCAGCGGTCGTGGTGATTCTCTTTTGAACGCTTTAATTAAGTCCTGGTATTGAGAATGCTGCAACTGACAATATACTTCACAAAGCTGACAGCCCATGCAAGCTTCTTCATTAATATAAACCCTCTTCATTCGGACAACCCCCGGTTTCTTTCTACAGTACAATAGAGTTAAGCCAGTGGCCAAAATGCGGTAATCGGCTTCCGCATTCCATTTTACCTGAGCATCTATTTCTTTGTCAAGACTTTTTATACAATTTTAGTCAAAAAGTGTAAAAAAATTATTTAAATGAAAAACATAAGTCATTAGACGAGCTAGTAATTAGCGGAAAAATAAAGGGCTTAATTTGCCATATTGTCGGCTTACCAGGGCTTCGCCTCTCGCTGGGTAAATAATTGACAGCGGAGGGTAGTCCTGTTATAAGGTTAAATTAAGACTGACCCAGGCAAAACTCACTCAGGTCAAAGCTGTGAAGGAGGACAAAGGTAGGGAATTGGTGAAAGGGGGCAGGTTCATCACAGTAATTTCGCTTGTTTTGGTGCTGTCAGCTTCCACCCTATCCTGTGGAACAAGGGAAGAAGCAGGTGAGAAAGTTGGGGTGGTGGTCACTATACTTCCGCAAGTCGAATTTGTGGAAAGTGTTGGTGGGGAAAGGGTAGAGGTTAGTGTCATGGTGCCACCGGGGGCGAGTCCTCATACCTACGAGCCGTCTCCGAGTCAAATGGCAGCTCTGTCTAAAGCTGAAATGTATGCCAAGGTAGGCACCGCTGTTGAGTTTGAGCTGGTCTGGATGGATAGACTTATTGCCATCAACAAAGAGATGTTGGTGGTTGATTGCTCTAAAGGGGTCCAGCTCATAGAAATGGTAGGCGAGCCTGAAGATGAACACGAGCATGAGGCGATGGATCCCCACATATGGATGTCGCCGCTGAATGTCAAAATCATGGTGCACAATATTTACGAGGGGCTGGTACAGGTTGACCCGGACAACAAGACCTATTATGAGCAGAACCGGGATGCTTATCTTTGGGAGTTAAGCAAACTTGACCAGGATATCAGAGACGGCTTATCTGGAATGACCAATCGGACATTTATGGTCTATCACCCTGCCTTTGGCTATTTTGCCAAGGAGTACAATCTTGCCATGTTACCTATCGAGGTGGAGGGGAAGGAGCCGACAGCGTCAAGTATAGCTCATTTGATAGAGCAGGCGAAGAAACACGACATAAAAGTTATCTTTGCTTCGCCTCAATTCAATCCACAGAGTGCTGAGGTCATTGCTAAGGCAATTGGTGGTAGAGTGGTATTCATTGATTCCTTAGCCAAGGACTATATCCTGAACATGCGCCAGCTTTTGGGTGAGCTGGTTCAGCTATGATAAGATACTTAAGGTGGAGGTGATTGTATTGAGTACTGAGCTTGAAGATAAGGTGAAGTCTTCCTTGGTGGATGGTAAGTTACCTTGTGCCATTGCCTTAAAAATTGCCAAGGAATTAAAGGTTAGCCCACTGGAGGTTGGAAGGACAGCTAATAGGCTCTCAATAAAAATCTCCAAGTGCCAGCTGGGGTGCTTTCCTTGAGCTTCGGCGAAATTTAGCGGTTAATTAACAATGGTAGCCTAATTATTCATAGCCGCCGCGCCCGAGAGAAAAAGCGATAGAACCTAGAAGTAAAATTGCCGACAAGACAAACCAGAACATCCAGGTATCAAAAGGAGTAATTAATTGGATTACTCCTACCGCAGTAACAATACCCATTACTGCGCAGAGTCCACCAACAGCACCAACAATTGCGGCGGTTACGCCCATAATAGAACCTCCTTTTTATTTTATCCTAATGTCCTAGTTATTATATAATAAAAAAGTAAAAAGTTAATCCTTACGGTTTGTTAAATAGTAACATGAAGCTAACAAATAATCTATACTTTTATCCTGAAAAAGGAATGTTGGACTGTAATACCTATGTGATTAGGGATGAACTTAACATTATCATAGACCCTGGTTCCCTCCAATTCCTATCGGTACTGATACAAGATTTGCACGGAGACGGCATTGAGCCTAAAGAGATTGATATTATCACCAATACTCATCTCCATGTTGACCATTGCTGGGCGAATGAAGCTTTCAAAGAATTCTCAGAAGCCAAAATTATCCTTCATCCCCTTCAGAAGAAGTTCTATGATGTAACTGTAGTTGAAACGACGAAATTCTTTGGTTTTCAGCCGGTGGATTTTAAGGAGGATAGATGCCTTGACGGTGACAGGTTGGAGGCTGGAGATGTGGAATTTGAGCTCGTCCACTCTCCGGGGCATTCTCCTGATAGTATCTGTTTTTATTGCCAGAAGGATAAAATTCTGATTTGTGGAGATGTGATTTTTGATGAAAATACCGGCAGGGTTGACCTTCCCGGTGGCAACAGGGCAGAGCTGAGACAATCTATTGAGGGGTTATCACAGCTAGAAATTGAATATCTGCTTCCGGGACATATGGATATTGTAACTAGTGCTGAGAAGGTAAAGGATAACTTTGAATTCGTGAGAAAACATATCCTTGGCTGGCTGTAAATATAGACCAAGGAAGAGTCATGGCTAGGCTGGAAGAAGAGGTTGGAAATTTACTCCGTAAGAAAGGGCTAACTTTAGGGGTAGTTGAATCAGCCACTGGAGGGCTAATATCTCATCGGATAACTGATACCCCGGGTAGTTCAGATTATTATAAAGGCTCGGTTACTGCTTACAGCAATGAAACCAAAATTAAAGTGGTCGGGGTGAAAGAGGAGACTATCAATCAGTATGGTGCGGTGAGTTCTCAAGTAGCTGAGGAGATGGCGGAGGAAGGCAGAAAGATATTAGCTGTAGATATATGTTTGGCTGATACTGGTATTGCTGGACCTACCGGGGCTACCCTGGGGAAACCGGTGGGACTATTCTACCTGGGTTTGTCCCATCAGACGGGGACTTACAGTCAGAAACACAATTTCCAGGGTGACCGGGAGCAAAATAAGCGAAGTGCTGCTGAGGCTGCCTTAAGCTGGCTACAGGACTACCTGATAAGCTTGAGATAGACGGGGGACGCTATGCTGCAGGAAAAACAGGTCGTTACCTGCTTTCTTGAATCCAATGGAGAGATTCTGATTTTGCGGCGCAGCGAGCGGGTTGGCAGTTATCAGGGAAAATGGGCGGGGGTCAGTGGCTATGTGGAGACGACATCCGATGAGCAGGTCTTGGTGGAGATAAGAGAGGAAACTGGCTTAGGTAAGGAGGACTTTAGATTAATAAAAAAGGGCGAAGTCTTAATAGTTGAAGATAAGAAGATTGGCATTAGATGGATAGTTCATCCGTATCTTTTTCACATAAAAGAGCGGAGTAAGGTTAAAATTGACTGGGAGCATAAAGAGGCGAAATGGATAAAACCTAAGGAAATAGGTGATTATCAGACAGTGCCGATGCTTAAGGAAACCCTAGCCCGAGTATATCAGAGCTAGCTATTTTATCAGTAGCTACAGGGAAGGTCAAAGCCAGCAATGTAGCGGGAGTCTAAGAGGGGCGAAGCCCCTCTTTTATTTATCTCCCCTTCCCCTTGGTAAGGGGGAAGGGGGATAAAGGGGATAGGGTTACCGGAAAAATATAGGGGGTGAGGTAGATAAAATTTAGAAAGGTTTTCCATAAGTTTTGCTTCCCACCCTCGCACCCTAGATTCGATTGCCAATCTCACCCAGCAATGCTATACTCTGACATATCCTAGATTGGAGATTTGGTATGAAAAGGGTTGACGGTCGTGCCTATGATGCACTACGACCGGTAAAAATAGTACCTGGATTCCAGAGCTTTGCTGAAGGTTCGGCTCTGATAGAATTGGGAAAGACCCAGGTGCTATGCTCGGTTAGCGCTGAGGAGAGGGTACCGCACTTCCTCAAGGGAAGCGGGACTGGCTGGATTACCGCTGAATATGCCATGCTACCTAGGGCTACAGTGGCTCGTACTCCTCGTGATACTTCGCTGGGCAGGATCGGCGGCAGAAACCAGGAAATTCAGCGCTTCATTGGACGCTCGCTGCGGGCGATAACTAACCTCAATACACTGGGGGAAAGAACATTAATTGTGGATTGTGATGTGATACAGGCAGACGGTGGCACCAGAACCGCGGCAGTTACCGGTGCCTATGTAGCTTTACATCAAGCCTGCCAAACTCTGGCGAAAATGGGGGTAGTATCAACTACTCCGCTAAAGAGCGCGGTAGCTGCTACCAGCGTTGGCATTGTGCATGGCGATATGCTATTAGACCTGTGTTACGATGAAGACTGTGATGCTGCCGTTGACTTTAATGTGGTAATGACCAGTAAGGGTGAATTCGTTGAGATTCAGGGCACGGCTGAAGGTAAGCCCTTTTCTAAGGAGACCATTGATAACTTGCTCTCTCTTGCCGAAAGAGGCATTAAGCAGCTATTTGAAATTCAACAAGCAGCTTTGCAAAGAGCATAAGCATAAAGATTGTTTATTGACCTCACCCCCTTATCCTCCTTCCCTTATTAAGGAAAGGGAGGCAGGGGGACAGGTTTCAAATAATTCCTTTAAGCTCTTACCTGACCACTGCCAAAGATAACCCATTTGTAGGTAGTCAGTTCTTTTAAGCCTAGCGGACCCCGGGCATGCAGTTTCTGGGTGCTGATGCCAACCTCAGCCCCCAGACCAAACTGACCCCCATCGGTAAACCGTGTGCTGGCATTAACATAGACACAGGCGGCATCTACTTCATTAAGAAAGCGCATCGCTGCTTGATATTCCTCGGTGACAATGGCCTCAGAATGCCCCGAGCCATAGCGCTCAATATGTTCTAGCGCCTCATCCAGAGAATCCACTACCTTGACCGCTGCCACCAGCGATAAGAATTCCTTACCCCAGTCCTCGTCCACTGATGGCACCAGCTTCAAACCGGAGTGAGGTTTAAGGATAGCTAAAGCCCGCTCATCACAGTGCATTTCTACCCCTGCTTTTGCCCACTCAGCAGCTATCAAAGACAAGCAGCGGTCAGCAATATCAGCGTGAATTAGCAGGGTATCTAGGGCATTACATACTGTCGGTCGTTGTACTTTAGCGTTATAGGCAATAGCCACTGCCTTGTTGATATCGGCGCTTTTGTCCACATAGGTATGGCAAACCCCAATCCCTCCAGTAACTACTGGCATGTTGGCATTTTCCGAGACAAATTTTATCAGTTCGGCTCCGCCCCGGGGAATAAGTAGGTTAATGACATCACCCATCTGAAGCAGATGATTGACCAAGGCTCGGTCAGTATTTTCAATAAATTGTACCGTTCCTTCCGGCACCCCAGCCCTTACTGAGGCGTCTTGGACTACCTTGGCTAAGGCGCTATTTGAGTGAACTGCCTCCTTGCCACCCCTGAGGATAATGGCGTTACCCGACTTCAGGCAGAGAACAGAGATGTCAATAGTAACATTGGGTCGGCTTTCATAAATAGCACCAATTACACCTAGTGGTACTCGCTTCCTACCTACCTGCAAACCATTGGGCAGGGTGCGCATTTCAAATATCTCTCCAACCGGGTCAGGCAGAGCGGCTACTGCCAGCACATCCTGGGCGATAGCCTCAAGGCGGCTGGAGTTTAGCATCAATCGGTCAAGCATGGCAGCACTCATGCCGGAGGACTCAGCTTCCTTATAGTCAACCTGATTGGCAGCCAGTATTTCGTTCTTTCTGGTCAATAGGTCCTGGCTAATGTTAAGTAGAGCTTTATTTTTAATATCACTGGAAAGGTAAGCCAGGCGGTGAGAGGCTACTTTGGCTGCCCTTCCCATAGCTTCCAGTTCTTTGATAGCCGATTTCATATTTTACTCCTGAAGTATTTTGAGGGTTACTTCTTTCATTCTCCTACAATTATTCTTGTCACTATTCAAGCGGGCTGAAGCCGGTAACGTGATATACGTAACGGGGTGGAATTCCACTTACGGCTCGGTTAACCCTCTTTTTCAGGTGACATCTGCTTTTACGCTTATCCTCTAATTCAATAATAAATCGGTCACCCTCACTAAGATGGACATTGTCAATAAGGGTGAGTTCTCCCCACCAGTTTGTTGCTGCCTCGTGTTGGAACAGCTGGTAGTTAATCTTGGCTAGAAATTTGTTATCGCTAAATCTATAGAGGTTACCTATACCTACTTTAATCCTCCCGGGAGAAGGCTACATTATATCGGTGTGCTATTTAAGCGGACTAGTACCGGTAAAGTGATATATGTATCGGGGTGGGACTCCACTCACGGCTCGGTTAACTCTCTTTTTCAGACGGCATTTGCCTTTGCGTTTATCCTCCAGTTTGATTATGTACCCTTCACTTTCATTAATGCGCATATAGTCGGTGAGGGTAAATTCCCCCCACCAATTTGTTGCCGACTCATCGTGTAATTGGTAGTTGACCTTTGCCAGAAATTTGTTATTGCTAACTCGGTAGAGTCTACCTGTACTCACTTAATCCTCCTAAAGTATCGCCAAATTATTTCGGTGCACTACCTCTGGACCGTAGTCAAAACCAAGTAGAGGGGCGATTTTCCCGGAGTGAGCTCCTTTAATGAGGTTAATATCACTGGAGCTATAGTTGGTCAGTCCGCAACCAAGGTGAGACCCTCCAGTATCATAGATATCAATCATATCACCACGGTCAAATTCCCCCTCAATTTGTTTGATGCCGGCAGCTAGTAAACTCCGTTTTTCCTTTCTTAGCGCCAGGGCTGCCCCAGAATCGACCACCAGCTTACCCTTGGTGCAGAGACCACAGAGCATCCAGCGTTTGCGGCTCTCAAGCTTGCCAGTAGTTGACAAAAAACGAGTACCTATAGTCTCACCAGATGCCAGCTTCAGAACAATATCTGGTGCTCTGCCATCAGCGATAACCACGGTTACTCCTGAGGTGGTAGCCAGTTTGGCTGCCTCAATCTTGGTAACCATACCCCCGATACTAAGATTGCTCGTTGTGTCTGCGGCTAGGCGTTCAATCTCTGAGTCAATCTGGTGCACCTCTGAGATAAGGCGGGCATCGGCGTTACGGTTTGGGTCAGCAGTATATAGCCCAGCAGTATTGGTAAGCAGTAGTAGCAGGTCAGCATCAACCAGATTGGCTACCATGGCTGACAGATTGTCATTATCACCAAACTTAGCCTCGTCAATCTCATCCACAGCGACCACATCGTTTTCATTGACAATGCATATTACGCCAA
>JBHIFE010000039.1:0-12456 GCA_046760985.1 Dehalococcoidales bacterium | reverse complement strand
TTTCGGGAGAAGCTGGTAGAGGCAGTGGCTGAAATTGACGATAGGCTCATTGAGAAATATCTCGGTGGTGAGGAACTCACTCTGGAAGAGCTTAGGACGGGCTTACGCCAGGCAACAATAAGTGGCAAAATTGTACCTATTTTGGCTGGCTCGGCACTGCAAAATGTAGGGATTAACTGGCTAATGGATGCGGTTTATGATTATCTACCAGCACCCAAGGAGCGAGAAGTAATTATTGCCACGGATTCAGCCGAGCAGAAGATTGAGCCCAGTCAGGAGGCTCCTTTAGCTGCCCTGGTGTTTAAGACCAGTGCTGACCCATATGTCGGTAAACTTACTTACTTTCGGGTTTATAACGGCGCTATTGATAGCAATTCCCAAGTGTGGAATGCGACACGAGGTGGGACGGAGCGGATAGGTCAGCTGTTTATGCTGAGGGGCAAGGCTCAGGAACCGGTATCTCAAATCAGAGCTGGAGACATAGGTGCCGTAGCTAAGTTGAGCCTAACTAGCACTGGGGATACTCTGTGCCGTCAGGATAAGGCGTTGAAAATTATCCCCGCTAGGTTCCCTGAGCCCATTTTTGGCGAGGCAGTGTATCCCAAAACCAAGGCTGACTTAGACAAACTGGGGGAAGCACTATCCAGGATAGCTGAGGAAGACCCGACCCTTCGGGTGCGTAGGGAGGCTGATACCGGTGAGACCATTCTATCTGGAATTGGTGAGACTCACATTGAGGTGGCGGCAGAAAAAATGCTGCGTAAATTTGGTGTGGGTGTGAAACTACAAATCCCCAAAGTTCCATACAAAGAGACCATCACCATTCCAGCTAAAGCTGAGTATAAGCATAAGAAACAAACCGGGGGGCACGGTCAGTATGGTCATGTCTTCCTGGAATTGGAGCCTTTACCCCGGGGTAGCGGCAACGAGTTTGCCGGGAGGATAGTGGGTGGTGCCATACCCAAAAATTATATCCCGGCAGTGGAAAAGGGAGTTAATGAGGCGATACAAGATGGGGTGCTGGCTCACTACCCGGTGGTGGACATCAAGACAACATTGTATGACGGGAGTTTTCACCCGGTTGATTCCTCAGAAATATGTTTCAAAATTGCCGGGGCACAAGCACTGAAGAAGGGATTATCCCAGGCTCAGCCAATTCTATTGGAGCCGATAATGAATATAAAGGTAACTGTTCCGAGCGACCTCACCGGTGATATTATTGGTGACCTTAATACCAAGCGAGCTCGAGTATTGGGGATGAACCCTGAGGGTAATACCAATATTATTGAGGCTCAAGTGCCACTGGCTGAGGTTCTGCGCTATGCCATTGACCTAAAGTCAATGACCCAAGGAAGAGGTAGCTATACATTAGAGTTCAGCCACTATGAGGAGGTACCTTCCCACCTCACCCAGAAGATTATTACTGGCAGACAAGCGGAAAAGACTTAGTTTAATGCTCTTCGTTTTAACTATATCGGTCTTATTTCCTGCCTCATAAACAGTACATAACTGATAGCAAAACAAATAGCACTTAGACTTACTAGGCTGGTAAGGTGAGGCCAGATAAGGAGGATACTCTGACCTAGGGAGAGGGGATTGGGCAGCATGTAGGCTATTTGGCTCATGGTTATTGCCCCTAAACTGCCAACCACCTTCGGCAGAAGCAGTGCAGTAGTAGCTTCAGAAAATAGAGTATTCGGCGAAAAGCGCAATATCATTTTTTGCACCTCGGTGTTGCGAATTATCTCGGCTTCAGAGCCGTTAGCAGTAGGAACCAGAGCATTAGCTATCGCCGGGGCTATCAAGAGGATAAAGATACTGAAGAACAGCCAAAGAGCGAGTGAGAACAACAGAGAGGCAGCTACTCTGCGGAGCAATATCGAGAAAAGTATAGCTAGACCCATCCAGAAGGCTCCGAAAATAATGGTGAGAAAGAGATAGAGGAAGAGCCTGATGACTTCCTCGGCGGTTGGTGGCACACCAATCATACTCAGACCATAGCCTGAAACCAGCAGTAGCATAGTGCCCACCATGATAGACAAGGTAACTATGCCTGCCAAGAATTTCCCATTGATGACACTATCCCGAAAAATAGGTTGGGATAGAATTCGGCTTAGGGTACCACCAGCGCGCTCGCTGTTGATAGCATCAAAGCCCAGGGCTATGCCAATTATGGGAACCAGCAGGGCGACGAGGGTAACCAGAGACGGAATTACATTTCCCGGCGTAGTAAAGAGTCCGAGGAAGACAAATCCTTCGGGTAGGTTTGCCCCCCGGATTCCTTGGGAAGCAGCGACTAGCCCGGCAGCACTAGCAAACAGTACCAGTATAAATAGTATGACAAATCTTATGCTAGTAAAATAGTCAGCTAGCTCTTTACGTACTATGGCTGCCATGTATTAATTAACCTTCGCGAAAATATTTCATATAGATGTCGTCTAGAGAGAACTCCTGAACTTTCATTTGAATTAGCGGGAAATTGTTTTGCACCACTGCTTTAGAGATTTCGGCTCGCAGGTCGGAATCAGTGCTTATCAGGAGTATGTTATCTTTGGCTTCTACTTTTGTTACTCCTTTAATTGCTTTGATAGCCTCTATGAGCTGGGGAGTTGGTTGGACGGTTTCAACCTCTATTATATAGCGCCCTCCCGCCAAAGCCTCTCTACCCAGTTTATCTATAGAACCCTCAATTACCATTTTGCCTTTAGACAGTATGCCGATGCTGTGGCACACCCTTTGCACCTGATATAATTGATGTGAAGACAGCACTACGGTTGTCCCTATCTTCGGTAGACCAGCTATCAGGTCAAGGAGTTGGTTAATCCCCTTCGGGTCAAGCCCAGCAGTTGGCTCATCAAGAAAAATTACCTTTGGCTTTTTGATTAACACGTCAGCTATTCCCAGACGTTGTTTCATTCCCCGGGAGAATTTGCTCACGGCTAAATCGGCTTCCTTAACCAGACCCACCATCTTCAGCGCCTCATCAACTCTACTATTAGCCTCGGCATAGCCAATATTATTTAGCTCAGCAATAAACCTCAGGTTTTCTCTGGCGGTGAGGTTCTCGTAGAAGCCCACCTTTTCGGGAAGATAGCCGATCAGACGCTTTACCTTAAGGGGCTCCCTGATTGGGTTAAAGCCGCAGACTCGGGCAGTACCGGCTACTGGTTCAGTTAGTCCTAGCAGCATAAGAATGGTAGTGGTTTTACCGGCGCCATTGGGACCAAGTAAGCCGAATACCTCATTCTCCCTAATATGGAGATTGAGGTGGTCAACTACGGTAACTCCGTCATACTTTTTGGTCAGGTCTTGTGTCTCTATGGCTAATTTTTCATTCATTGGTTACCGCCGACTAAATCGCATAAAGATGAAAACCAAGCCAGCAATGACTAAAGCTATAATTCCTACCCCAACCCATCCCCAGATGGTGGGGGTTTCTACAGTAATCCTAATTTTAACCGCCTCAGACGAAGCTTGCGTTCCTGAGGCTCTGAGGGTGACCATGTAATCTCCAGCTATAGTTTCTGGCGGAGGTTTTATGTTTACATCTATTGTTTGAGTATCAAAAGCCTCTAGTAAATCTACCTTATCTGGCGAGAACTCAATTGTCCACCCTTGAGGTTTATCCGACGAGAAGTTGATATTATCAATTGCTGCTGTGCCCAGATTCCCTACTTTTGCCGAGAAGTAGTTATCCCTGCCAGCTTTAGCTTTAGTGTTATAGCGCTCGGTAGCCGGGGCTAAAGCTAGAACATATTTTGCCGTTATTATTGCTTTAAGCTCGATGGAGTCCCTAAGTTCACCGGAGACGGCTTCAAAGGTTATCTGGTATTCTCCCGGCTCAGGCAATGGCCAGGGACGGGGAGTAACTACGACTCTGGTTCTTTCGCCATAGGCAACCCCCGGCTTAAGGCTGATGGCTGATATCTTTTTTTCCTTCTCATAGCGCGGGGTAATATATACTTCCCAGCCCTCGGGTACTGTGGTTTTTAGTTCAAAGTCGCGGGATTCACCCAATACTCCTCCAGCTCCGGTGTACCTATACTCTACCTCAAACTCAAAATCCTCGCCAGCAATAGCCTCCACCGTAGGATAGATAGCCAGTAGCTCAATCTTTTCCTCCTTCACAGGCTTTGTTACGTTAACCCTGATGTCAATCTCCTTGGCGGAAGCTTGCGTTCCCGAGGCTCGGAGGGTAACCATGTAATCACCAGGGTCAGTTATTCCCGGCGGTGTTATGGTTATATCTATTGTCTCAGAATCGTTAGCCCCTAACAAAGCTACTTTATCCGGCGAGAACTTAATTAGCCACCCTTCAGGTTGATCTGAAGAAAAGGTAATGTTATCAATAGAGGCGGTACCCAGATTTTCTACATCTACTATTAGGTGTTTGTCCTTACCAGCCACAGCCGAGGTATCATAGCGCTCCCCCATTGGAGTGAGAACCAGAACATATTCGGGCTCCTCTTCTTCTTGGGCAAACACATTGCCGAAGGGACTGATTGCCAGTAAACTCACCAACAAAAGACAGATTATTCTCCCTATTTTCATTGCTTTGTCACCTCGCCAAAATTTTTTGGATTCTAATATATGACTGTTAATAATACTACAACTGGATATTAAAATTCAATAGCTCACATGATAAAGCTAAATACTGTATACTACCATATAGTATTATCCCTGTCAAGATCTATTATCTTCTATCTTAGGATAAAATGCCACTATGTCTTTCCGGTCACAGATCGTACTCAACCAAAAGCTCCCTAAACCAGGTTAAAAACCAATTGATTAATTTTAGCATCATTTATCCTCTGCTCTTGCCATCCAGCCGATATACTTCTTGTCCTTTCCCCATTTTCTTAAGATGTGGTACACACCCACTGCCACAATAAAGCCGACAGCCATATTAACTAACAACGAAGCCACTACAGTTAAAGTCATTATGGGCGTTTCATAGAGTTTTAGGTGCCGCATAAACTTAATGAGCTCAATCCCTACCAGTAGCAGCATGGCGCCGATAATACTCTGGGGGAAAAGGGAAAAAAGACTGGCAATGGAACCAGCCAGAAAAAGCCCAAGGCTTATCTCAATTATACCTTCAATAATGTTAGTACCACCGGTTCTTGCCCCAAAGTAATATTGCCCAGCCAGTCCCCCGGCGCCGTGACACATAGGCATCCCGCCGAAGAAGGGGACAACGGTATTCATGATACCTGTGTTTAAGGCGAGCCTCTTTTCTGACACCGCTTTATTTGGCCAATAATCTTTAATGAGTGCGCTGGTGGCTATTATGGCATTTGTAGACGTCAGAGCTATCTGAGCGAAACCAGCCAGAACCAGCCCCTGCCATATCTCAATCGGACTGAAGATGGTAAGCGGTGGTAAAGTAAAGCCCGGGCTAATTACCCCGAAAAGTTCACCTCGAAAACCGAGTATAGCAATACCCAGCACTATAAGAACAATAGCTGCTGGAGCATACCTGCTTTTTCGCAGCGCTATGACAATAATTATTGAAATCGCCCCCAGAATCCAGCCAGTAGAGACCATCTTAAAGCCCTGGATGGCAAGCAATATGCCCAAGGCTACCTGAATGCCACGCACCACGCTCCCTGGGGTGATAGCTGCTATCTTCTGAATTAAGCCGGTGAAAGCAAGTATCAGCCAGATGATGCCGGTGCCGAAGCCAGAAGCGTAAATCAAAGAAGGCGACCATCTCTGGGCAATAGCCACCACGGCGAGTACCTTCATCGGCTCAATGGGCATAGGCAGTCGGTAAATGACCCCGGTGACTATATTCGCCAGCCCCATCATCACTAGAAGACCGGCCGGGTTCAAGCCATTGACCACAAAGTAACCGATGGCTAGAGGGAAGAGGGTGCCAAAATCACCCATCGAGCCAGCCAGCTCGCGGAGGTTAAATTCAAAATCTTTGATACGCATTGTCAATATTCAAATGAATTACTTAAATTCCACGACTTGCCAACCCAAAAAAGTCCAAGCCTACCACCCGGTCTATACCGCTCAGGTCTGAGGTAACCTCAATTCTAGCCAAGGGGAAAAGGCTATGTAAAAAGGTAGTTACTGCTTTCCTTTGCCCCTGCCCTATCTCTAGCAGTAAGCAGCCCTGGGGACGAAGCTTGCTATTTGCCTGGTAGCATAGCTGGCGTATCTTTTCTAGTCCTTCTAAACCTCCATCTAGTGCCAGTACCGGCTCAAAACTGGTCGGGGGTAATTCTGATTCTTTAACATAGGGCAGATTGGCTACAATGAGGTCAACGGGCTCAGATAGAGGGTCAAGCATATTGCCCTGTAGCAGGCAGATTCTATTTGCCACCCCGTGTTTCTGACAGTTAGATAAGGCGACTTTGAGCGCTGCGGCTGATATATCGGTAGCATAAATTTTAGCTTCGGGTAGGTGCACTGCCAGGCTGATGGCAATGGCACCACAGCCGGTGCCAATTTCAGCAATAGTAGCTATGGAACGCTGGTGAGCCAGGTCGAGAGCCTTCTCTACCAGTGACTCGCTTTCGGGTCGAGGGATGAGAACACGGGGGTCAACGTAAAAGTCAAGACCATAGAACTCACGATGCCCGGTGATATAGGCAGTAGGCTCACCACTTTGGCGACGTTTGATTAGATGCCAGAAGGTTTCTTCTTGTTTCCGGCTTAGTTCACGGCTGAGGTCTAGATATAGCTGAACTCGGCTTATTTTCAGCGTATGTCTCAGCAGTAACTCGCTCTCTACAGAGGCATCTTCAATGTCATTAGCCGCCAGAATCTCTCGAGCCTGACTGAGAGCTTGTTTTAGGGTCACGCTACTTGTTCCTCTAGTTGTTTTGCTCGGTAACTAGTGGCTAGAGCATCAATAAGTTGGTCAAGCTCTCCTTCTAGAATTCGCGTTAGGTTATGGAGGGTTAAGCCAATACGGTGGTCGGAAACACGGTCTTGAGGAAAATTGTAAGTTCTTATCTTTTCCGCACGGTCGCCAGTACCTACCTGGGAGCGCCGCTCTTTGGTTAGTTCTTCTTCCTGCTGGCGCCGTTCCATATCCAGAAGTCGGGTTCGCAATACCGACATCGCCTTTATCTTATTCTGTAATTGTGAGCGCTCATCTTGACAGGTGGTTACTATGCCAGTAGGCAAGTGGGTGATACGGACAGCAGTGGCTACCTTATTTACATTCTGTCCTCCGGCACCACGACTGTGGAAGATGTCAATTTTCAGGTCATCAGGATTGATAGATATGTCAACCTCCTCTGCTTTAGGCAAAACGGCTACTGTAGCTGTTGAGGTATGGATTCTCCCCGAGGATTCAGTAGTGGGCACTCGCTGTACCCGATGAACTCCGCTTTCATACTTCAACTGGCTGAAAGCACCCTTACCTTTTATTTCAAATACGATTTCCTTAAAGCCGCCGATACCGCTTTCATTAAGATTAATAATATCTATTCCCCAACCTTTAGCTTGAGCATAACGACTGTACATACGAAACAGGTCGGCAGCAAACAGCCCAGCTTCATCACCACCAGCCCCAGCCCGGATTTCCATAATGATGTCTTTTTCATCATTAGGGTCTTTGGGCAAGAGCGCGACCTTGAGCTCCTGAAGTAATTGGTCTAGTTGTGATTCAAGGCTTTCTATCTCTTGTTTGACCAAAGCTGTCATCTCTTCATCCAAGTCGTCACCCAGCATTGCCCTTGTTTCTTCCAGCGATTTTGCCGTAGCTTTATATTCGCGATACTTCGCCACTAAGTCCTCAATGCTGGCTTTCTCCTGAGCCAAGACCTGCAATTGCTTCAGGTCGGAGGCTATCTCTGGTACCGCCATCTGCTCGTCTAGCTCCTGATAACGCTTTTCTATTCTTTCTAATCGATCCAGCATAACTCACCCTACCTTATCTTTTTATTATATCATAGCCCTAGCTAGCGCTCAAAGGAGGACTTGAGTAGCTAACCTCGCCTCCCTTTAATTAAGGAAGGCACAGGGTGAGGTCACTAGATAATCTTTGGTAACGCTTGTTTCTGAATATCCAAGGCAATTTCTTAGCCAGCTATTGACAAACTGCTCAATGACTAGTACAATTGTCCTACCCAATAAATAAGGGAGGGGTCAGCAGTGAGGGTAAATCGACGGCGCTCTGACATTGAGATAATCGCCGATATGCTTAAAGTAGGCGAAAATGGTGCCGGCAAGACTGAGATTATGTACAGCGCCAATATGAGCTATAGTCAGATACAGAAGTATCTGGGTTATCTCATGTCCCAAGGCTTTATTGACCAGGTGAGGATGGGTAATCCGTCGGTAACCTATCAGGTGACGGATAGCGGTTTGAAGTTACTCCGGTTAATAAACAGTATAAAGGAAATGCTTGGACTGGATGACAACTAGTGCTGTTAGCCATTTAAGAAGTATCGGTTTGGAATAACCTGAGGGCAACAGGTCTTCAGGTTATTTTTTTTAAAGATGGGAGGAATATAGCGTGGCAGAGAAAAGAATGTTAATCGTTGACGCCGAGGTGGCTAAAAAAGTGGACGAAAATCGTGGTGACATGAGCCGCTCGGAGTTTATTAACTTTCTTATTGATAGCCAGTTGAAAGAAACGGAAGAAGGTAGAAATCAAGATTATATTACTAAAGAAGAATTTCACCAATTTGCTCAGGGGATGAAGGAACTGCTACGCAATTTCCTCGATTTTTTCCTCAGCTACGGACTGGAGTTAGGCAAGCAGCCACAGGATAAAACTTTTGAAGAGCTGAGCCAGAAGTTAAAAACTCTGGGTAGCTCCGGTAACAAAGCGAAAAAACTCTAATTGAGTCCTCTGGTTCCCTCACTTGCCTTTACCTATTCTCTGAGATAAAAGGCAATCATTCGGAATACCTACGGAAAATAAGCACTGAGTTGTGCCCGCCAAAGCCGAAAGAGTTTGATATAGCCGTGGTTACCTCAACCGGGCGCGCCTTATTGGGCACATAATCTAGGTCGCACTCAGGGTCAGGGTCAGTGAGGTTTATAGTCGGTGGTATAATCCCGTGATTTATGGCTAGAATACAGGTTATAGCCTCAATAGCCCCGGCGGCGCCTAAAAGGTGTCCGGTCATGGATTTGCTGGCTGATATCGGAATACGGTATGCAGATTCACCAAATACACTTTTAATAGTGTGGGTTTCGGTCTTGTCATTAAGTACTGTGGCACTGCCGTGGGCATTGATATAGTCAACTTCATTGGGGCTAATCCCGGCTCTCTTCAGGGCTAGGTCTACTGCTTTGGTGGCACCCTCACCATTGGGTGAAGGCTGAGTGATGTGAAAGGCATCACTGGTGGCACTGTAGCCTATAATTTCAGCTAAGATCGGGGCACCACGCTCAAGAGCATAGCTAAGCTCCTCCAGTATAATAATGGCGGCGCCCTCGCCTAACACGAAGCCATCACGTTTGGCATCAAAAGGTCGGCAGGCTTTTGTTGGTTCGTCATTCTTTGTTGACAGAGCGTGGGCGGCGTTGAACGCGGCAACGCAGATAGGCATTATCGGTGCTTCAGTGCCACCGGCAATCATTATCTTTGCCTCTCCATGCTGAATTGCCTCGTAGGCTTGACCAATGCTATCACTGCTGCTGGAGCACGCTGAGGATGGAGAGTAATTTGGTCCCTTGGCTCCCAAGAGTAAGGAAACCTGTACCGGCGCTGCGTCACCGGTCATAGTCGGGGCAAGAATCGGGCTTATCTTTCTCGGACCGGCTTCACTCAGTATCTTTAATTGTTCAGCAACCTCAAGTAAACCGCAGACGCTATTGCCGATGATAACACCAGTCTCCTCGGCGTTGCTATTATCTATCGTTAGCCTTGCCCCTTCCACTGCCTGGAGGCTCGCCGCTACAGCAAACTGGGTAAACCTATCCATGCGGTGGGCTTCCTTCCGGCTAACATATACTGCTAGGTTAAATCCCTTCACTTCAGCGGCGAACTTAGTCTCAAAAGGTGCCGGGTCAAACTGGCTGATATAATCAACCCCTGATTTTCCTGAGATGAGGGCTTGCCACAGTTCAGAAACGGTGAGACCTAGAGGGCTAATCGCCCCCATGCCGGTAACTACTACTCTTCGCTGATTATTAGGCACGTCTAATATTCCTCCCTTGATTTTTGACACGGTTGGATTCGATAAAGCGGGTAAGATCTCTAGGAATAATGCGGTAGTTCCGTCCTAGACGTACGGCGCCAAGTTTACCTTGTCGAATATAGCTGTATATGGTTAGAATATGAACCTGGAGGATCCCGGCTACCTGTTCCGGGGTGAGCAAGTTGTTGTTACCTTTCATCTAATGCCTCACAGCTTGGCTTAATCCTTTTATATTCCAATCTAGTTGACCATAGTCTGGTTAGTTCTAGCATAGGTTATTAACTGCCTTGTGTGAAGAGTTTGTGTTCTAGAACTATTTTCTAGAACATAATCACTTCCCAAACCAGCTAATCTATTCTAGTCTTTTTCTGTGACTGGAATTTGCCATTTGGCAAAAAAGTTGGTTGGGGGGTGACGGATGCCCAAAGCAGTTGAGCTCTTGCGGCAGGGCAGGAACGAAGAATTATGGCAGATGTGCTGCGGCTTTCTCAGCCTTAGCTTAGAGCAATTCATGGCTACCCAGAAACGGTTACTATTGGAACAAATAGAATTGTTGAATCGGTGTGCGCTGGGCAGAAAGATTATGCGCCGGGCAAGACCGGAGACCATAGAGGAATTCCGGGAACAGGTGCCGCTAACTACCTACGCTGATTATTGTCCTGAGCTTATAGAAAAGAGAGAAGCCCCCCTGCCGGCGGAGCCGGCTTTTTGGGTACATACCTCAGGGAGATCTGGTGAATACCCCTGTAAATGGGTACCATGGACACATGCCTTTTCTCAGGAATTGAGCACCGTAATGTATGGCGTGGGCATTCTGTCTAGCTGTAAAGGATGGGGTGATACCTCTCAACTTCTTGAGCATCCCAAAATTGTCTATACCGTAGCCCCCAGACCCTATATGACCGGCGCCATGGCTAGTATGTTAGAGCAACAGACTCCCTCTGATTATTTACCCCCTTTGGAACAAGCTGAGGGCTTGTCTTTTGAAGAAAGGGTAAGACTCGGTTTTCAACAAGCCCTGTCCCAGGGGCTGGATTACTTCTTTGGGCTGTCTATGGTTCTGGTGGTGGTTGGCAACAAATTCAGCCAGTCCTCAGATAAAGTAGATATTCGCCCCCTCCTCTCCCAGCCGAAAGCACTGGTTCGGTTGATGAAGGGACTGGCAAAGAGCAAGTTAGCCAAGCGAACGATGCTGCCCAGAGACCTTTGGTCAATAAAAGGAATTATGAGCGGTGGTCTGGATAGCGGGGTTTATCGGGAGAAAATAAAGAGGCTTTGGGGAAGGTATCCGCTGGATACTTACACCGGCACTGAAGGTGGTATCATCGCTACCCAGACCTGGGACTATGAGGGTATGACCTTCATCCCCAGTCTTAACTTCCTGGAGTTTATACCGGAAGAAGAGCATTTTAAGTGGCGATTAGACCCAAGCTATCAACCCAAGACGGTTTTACTTGACGAGGTAAAAACTGGGGAGAATTATGAGATAGCTATCACTAATTTTCACGGTGGTGCTCTGGTCAGATACCGACCGGGGGACATGATAAGGATAACTTCACTACGAAATGAGAAGCTGGGCATTGATATTCCACAGATGGTTTTTGAGAGACGAGCTGATGACCTTCTTGATTTTGTTTTTATTCGGCTGACGGAAAAGACAATCTGGCAGGCAATAGAGAATACTGGCGTTGCTTACGAGGATTGGACGGCATACAAAAAGGCTGGAGAACCGGTGTTGAGTATCTTTATTGAGCTTAAAGATGGCTACCAAGGTAGTAAAGCCGATATAGCGGCAGCAGTCCGCGAACAGATTATCAAGTCAGACAATGATAAAGATACCAAGTCCCTGATTCGTGACGATTTTGCCGCCATGATTGATTTCAGAGTAGAGGTAAATTTGCTACCCAGTGGTGCTTTTGCCAATTACACTGCTCAGAGGCAAGCTGAGGGGGCTGATTTAGCCCATCTAAAACCACCTCACATTAACCCTTCAGATAAAGTGCTTTCTCTGCTGCTAGCCAAGCCAGAAGAGGTGGTTAAAGTTGAAGCCGGGGCTGAAACTGGGGCGGCGGTCCACTAGTACTTTAGTCTCCCCCTCTTTGGTCAACTTACTTTAGTTTTGCTTGACAGCTTCCCTATCTGGGGTAATAATTACCTCAGATATGAATATTTACACTTTATTTCCTTTAGTTGCCGTAATTGCTTATATCCCACTGCTTATTACTACCATTAGCAGCCGTCCCTGGCAGCGGCGACATAGACTCTTTATCTTATTTCTAGTCGCTGCCATGACGTGGAGCCTCACTGCTGTTTTTTTGCGTAGCAATTTCTTCCCACAATA
>JBHIFE010000038.1:0-12728 GCA_046760985.1 Dehalococcoidales bacterium | reverse complement strand
TCCAAATCCAATCCGCTTTAAGATTTGGTATGAAAAGTGAAAGTATAGTCTTAATCTGAACTCAAGAAAAATTGAGGGTGGTTAAAATGAAACGGACTCCTCTATATGAAGAGCATCTAAAGCTAGGGGCAAAAATGGTTGAATTTGTTGGTTGGGAGATGCCCCTCAACTATCCATCGGGAATACTCGCTGAGCACCTGGCAACGAGAAAATTTGGCGGGCTATTTGATATTTCCCACATGGGTAGAATACGGATAAGCGGCGAAGATGCCCTGCCTTTTATGCAATACGTCTTAACTAACAATGCCGCAGCTTTAGAGCCGGGACAATCTCAATACACCATAATACCAAATGAAACTGGAGGAGCAGTTGACGACGCTTACCTCTATAGAATTGATGAAAGGGAATATCTTCTGGTAGTCAATGCCGCCAACACGGAAAGGGACTGGGCATGGTTCCAGAAATATCGGCAGAAATTTAACAAATTAATCCTGGAAGATTGTACTGCCAGCATTACTATGCTGTCATTACAGGGACCAAGAACGAAAGCAGTGCTGGAAGCGATGTTCGGGGATGGCGCCAAACTTCCTGAACCTAGAAGGAATAGACTGGTAATTGCCGAGATGTTCGGTGCCAAAATACCTATAGCTAGAACAGGATATACCGGTGAACCAATATGCTTCGAGCTGTTACCACCCGCAGAAATAGCTGTGCCTCTATGGAACCAGCTTTTGGAAATTGGTAGTCGGGAAGGCATTGCCCCGGTTGGGTTGGGGGCGAGAGATACGCTGAGATTAGAAGCTAATCTCCCTTTATATGGACACGAGCTGGGAAACGATGCCGAAGGAAAAGAGATTCCCATCTTTGCCCTGCCTGCTGCCAGATTTGCCGTGAGCTTTAATAGCACCAAGGGAAAATTTATTGGTCGAGAAGCACTAATGAGGCAGTTCCAAGAAATAAAACTGAGGCAGGAAAACCAACTTAATACACCAAAGGAGAGACAATTAGTTCCCAAAACCATAGTCCCGATGTTTATCTACGGTGGTGCTGTAGCTAGAACCGGTTACCCGGTCTATGTGGGCGAAAGCCTTGTCGGCAGTGTGACCAGCGGCACCACAGTGCCTTACTGGAACACCGAAGATACCGGGGTCAAGGCAAAACCAGGTACGGAATCTCAGCGGAGAACGATATGCCTAGCATACCTTGATGCCGGCTTAAGGAAAGGGCAAAGAACAAGAGTGTTAATTAGAGACAAAATTGCTGAGGCAGTAATTGTCGAGAGGCATATAAGTGGCGAAGCGGCACCCTATGCCCGACCCATATTGGTTGAAGAGCAAAGAAAGCCTACCCCAACAAAACCCAAGGAATCTATGGAGAATCTAGCCAAAAGCCTGGCGAGAAAAGCTGGTGACAACACCCTATGGCGACAAAGGAACACTGTCAACCTTATACCATCTGAGCAGACCCCATCACCACTGGTAAGATTACTGACAATAGCCGACCCAGCCGGACGATATGCCGAGCACAGAAGAGTAGAGGCTCTGGGAGATGTTGAGACATATTACTACCAGGGAACCAAATTCATTGCCGAGGTAGAACTAGAGTTAATGGAAAGAATGAAGGAATTCCTGGACTGCTCCGAAGTAGAGGTCAGATTGATTAGTGGTCAGATGGCTAACACAGTAGTGTTCAGTGGTTTCCTTGATTATTTGAATAGGGTAGATAGACGGGCAGAACCCAGAAGGCTAAGAAGCGTAATGAACCACCATATCGGCAGAGGTGGTCACCTAAGTGCACAACCGATGGGAGCATTAAGAAATTATGTCTCTATTGACCCAATCACCGAGAAATGGGCAGTGGTGAATTTCCCGGTTTTACCTGATAACCCGTATCAAATAGACCTTGCCAAAACAGCGCAACTTATGGAAAAGCATAAGCCGGAACTTATCGTTTTTGGCAAGAGTATGACCTTACACCGCGAGCCGGCTAAAGAGTTAGCCAAAATGGTAGCTGGCATAAAACCGAGACCGATAATTATGTATGACGCCGCCCATGTTTTCGGCCTGCTCGGTCCTTATTTCCAGGAGCCACTGAAGGAGGGAGCTGACATCATCACTGCGTCAACACACAAGACTTTCTTCGGCACGCAACGAGGGATAATCGCCAGCAACATGAATGAGGAGTCAGATCGCTCTGAATTATGGGAGAGCATAGTAAGGAGAGCCTTCCCCGGAAGCGTAAGTAATCACCACCTTGGTACCTTGCTCGGGTTGTTAATGGCAACCTACGAGATGAACACTTATGGGCGTGATTACCAAAGGCAGGTAATTGCCAATGCCAAAGCCTTCGCTTTGGCATTAAAAGAACAGGGACTGCAGGTAGAAGGAGACCCAGCGGTCAACTATACTGAGACACATCAGGTAGTCTTACGAGTAGGCTACGCCAAAGGGGTGGAGGTCGCCGAAAGGCTGGAAAGAAACAACATCATCGTGAACTACCAAGCCTTACCCGACGATGAGGCGTTCACTGCCAGCAGCGGTCTGAGAACAGGTGTTCAGGAAATGACCAGGTTTGGCATGAAGGAAGCCGATTTCGGCGAGCTAGCTAAGTACATGGCAGAGGTAATACTTAATGATAAGGATGTCTCTCAGCAGGTAGCTGACTTTAGAAAGAGATTCCTCAAGATGCAATATTGCCTGCCCGAAGAGCAAGCTAAGCCCATAGTTGATGAACTCATAAATTGTCTGCTGAAATCGTAATTTATAGAAGATATTGGCTAAAGTAACTACAAAACAGTTTTAAGGTCTCTTTAACTATTCCTGCTTGACAATCTCTTCAAATAAATCACGCTTATCAATAACTCTTTTTGCCTTAAACTCAGTTCTTTCCAAACTGCCCGGTTCCATCATCTGAACCACTGCCCGAAGCCCATGTATTCTTAATTCATTCCCAAGTTTTTCCTTTAACTGGGAAACAACCTCAGGAGCCACTCCCTTGGCATATTCTGCCTGGACAACCATCTCATCCATGGTCTTTTCCCTGGTGATGATGATTCGGTATTCCTCACCAAATCCCTCAATCCCCCTAATTACATCCTCTATGGCGCTGGGGTAGACGTTCTCCCCCCTAACCACAAACATGTCATCCGCCCTACCATATATACCTTTAGGCAATCTGGGGTAGGTTCGTCCACAAGGACACGGGTCATTAACCCACAGGGAAATGTCACCTGCCCAGAAACGAATCATGGGCTGCGAGGTACGCTCCAAATGAGTATAAACAGTAACACCCTCTTTGCCATAGGGAACTCTCTTTTTGGTAACCGGGTCAACCAATTCTGCATAAACAATATCCTGCCAAAGATGCATCCCCTGGCGAAATTCACATTCACAGTTAGTCATCCAAGGAGCCATCTCCGCAGTGGAACCCGAATCAACACAAATTCCAGCGTATGTCTCTTCAATCCGTTTTTTGGTTGAGGGAATACCTGCCCCTGGCTCACCGGAGAAGAAAAGGATGCGAAAATTAAAATCTTTGGCTGGGTCAATTCCCATCCCTTTAGCCATTTCAGCTACATAAAGACTGTAGGAAGGCGTTCCATAAAAAATAGTAGGTTTCGTCTCTACAATCCAGTTGATCCCCCTCTCCGTCTGTCCCGGAACGCCAGCGCCAAATGGAAAAGCGGTAGCTCCCAGACGCTCAGTCCCTACCAATGCCCCCCAGCTCCCCCAATAGAGACTAAAAAAGGAGCCGATGAAAACCATATCCCGCGGGCGCATGCCAAACCCCCACATTGTTCTGGCATGGGCTTCGGCAATGCGTTTCATGTCATCCTTACCGACACCGAAAGCGGTAGGTCTGCCCGTGGTTCCAGATGTTCCATGCACCCTTTGAATTTCTTCAGGAGGAACACACAAATAACTACCAAAGGGAGGGTTTTCCTTCTGGTCTTGGCGCATTTCCTCTTTGGTCAAAAAGGGAATCTGCTCAAAATCCTCCAGGGAACGAACGTCTTCTGGTTTTATTCCAGCTTCATCCCACTTCTTCCGGTAAATGGGAGCCTTTTCATAGGCATACTTAAGCTGGGCTCTAAGTTTGGGCAAAATTACAGTTTGTTCCCTCTCCTCCGGGTCCATGGTTTCCAATTCCTTATTCCAGAATTTGGAATCTGGAGGGGGAACGTAAGAGCTATCGTATTGGGGTGGCCACTGCGTTACCCACCTACTCATCCTCAATACCCAGGTCTTTCACATAATCAACCGCATCCTGAATGGTTATTATTTTTTCTGCGTCTTCATCTGGTATCTCAATCTTCCGGGACGGGTTGCTAAATTCCTCCTCTAAAGACATTATTAGTTCTACTAAATCTAGAGAATCGGCACCTAAATCCTCAACAAAGCTAGCTGTGGGTACCACCTCACCCTCCTCTACGCCTAACTGTTCCACAACTATCTTTTTAATCCGCTCGAAGATGGTTGCCACTTTCTCCCCCCTTTCCAGTTTTTTCATCGGTTGGCAAGAGCACTAACCGAACCTAAAACTCCATTAACAAACTTTGGCGAATTATCGCTACCGAACTTCTTAGCTAACTCAACCGCTTCATTTATAGCCACTTTAACTGACACCTTATTATCAAATAAAATCTCCAATATTGCAAGCCTGAGAATGTTCCTGTCAATCAGCGGTATCTGCTCTATCGGCCAAGCGGTAGCAAACCTCTCAATGTTATGGTCAATTTTCTTCTTATTTCGCATTACCTCACTTACCAACTCACGAACAAACGCATTATTTTCCGCAGACAAGCCTCCCTCTGCCAAAAGACGGCTTACCACGACTTCCAGCTCGTGCCCGGCAGAGTCAATCTCATATAGCGCTTGGAGAGCAATAGCCCTTGCTTTTCGCCGTTCCCCGATCATGGATGACCTCATAATCTAAGCTAATATTATAGCCTCATTCTATGTATATCAGTCAATAATGTTATGCAATCTTGTCAAACTTATCACTACCTGATTCGTCACGGAGCTTCTCTAGCTTGACACTTTAAGGCAGTAATTGTTACACTTCCTTTATCCCCTGAGTGTTAAAATCTCTACTAGACTGGTGAAGTGGATTACGGCAGTGAATAAAGTTGGTATCCTTTATCACCCTAAGGTTAAAGCTGCCCATACTAAAGCCAACAAATTACGGAAGTTTTTAGACTCTAGCGGCATTTCTGCTTGGCTATGTTCTGCCTGGGAATGGGAGAAAGCCAGGGCTCAGCTAAATAATACCGACCTGATTCTCAGTGTTGGTGGCGATGGCACAATGCTACGAGCAGCTCAGGTAGCCGCCCCAAGCGCAATTCCTCTTGTCGGGATAAACTTAGGCAGGCTGGGCTTTATGACCGAGCTCAGTGCTGATGAGGCTCTGGAGAAGTTACCTTCCTTGCTAGCCGGGAAAGGGTGGATTGATGAACGGGTTATGCTTGAGGCTGAGCTTGCAGCCGCAGAGCAAGAACCACCCCGTATCTTTCACGCCCTGAATGATGTTGTCGTGGCACGGGGGTCAATTGCTCGAGTGGTCTATATAGAAGCCGACATTGATGGTCAGCACCTGACTACCTATAAAGCTGATGGAGTGATTGTGGCTACCGCCACGGGTAGCACCGGATACTCGCTGGCAGCTGGCGGACCTATTCTCTATCCCCAATCCAAAGATTTCCTCTTGATACCAATAATGCCTCACCTTAGCCCGGCTTACGCCATGGTATTACCGCCAACAACTGTCGTCAAATTACACATTACTAGCGTTCATCAGGCGGCGCTGAATATTGATGGTCATATAAATTTACCCTTGTCAGATGGTGACATTATTACAGTAAAGCATAGTCCTAATACGATTCGGTTTCTAAGAATTCGTCCAGAAACTTCTTTCTATAGTTCCCTAGAGCAAAAGTTAAAAGGAAAACGATAGGTTGAACTCGGTAGAAAAAGCTAAAATCCAAGACGTAACCCAGATGCACCGATTAATTAACTACTTCGCCGATAAGGGCGAGATGCTGGCTCGACCGCTGAGTGAGATATATGAAAATATCCGGGATTATTTTGTCATTAGAGAGGGTAAGCAAGTAATCGCCTGTGCGGCACTGCATGTTTGCTGGTCAGACCTAGCCGAAATAAGGTCTGTAGCCGTAGCTGAGGACAGCCAGCAACAAGGCATTGGTGCCCAGTTAATAGAAGCCTGCCTCACCGAGGCTAAGGAGCTTGGTATCTCCACCATTTTCTGCCTGACCTATCAGCCAGACTTCTTTCAAAAGCTTGGCTTTTCTCAGGTGGACAAGATGGAGTTACCCCGCAAGGTCTGGACTGAATGCTATCGCTGTCCCAAATTCCCTGATTGTGATGAGGTAGCTCTTATTTATACATTAGAGGTCTAAGCTTGGAAGAGAAGACACTGTCTAGCCAACTAATCTATGATGGGCGAGCGGTAAAGTTACGGGTAGATACGGTGCAAATGGCAAGCGGGCGGAAAACTACCCGAGAGATCGTGGAACACGCCAATTGTGTTGCTATTATCGCTGTTGATGCTGATAATAATGTTCTGCTAGTTAATCAATTTCGCAAGCCAGTGGAGAAGGAGTTACTTGAAATACCGGCTGGTGGCATTGACCCTGGTGAGGACCCAGAGGCTACTGTTCGCCGTGAGTTGCGTGAAGAAACCGGTTACTCACCGGGAAAGGTGCAAAGATTAGGCGGTTTCTACTCAGCACCGGGTTACTGTAGTGAATATCTCCACCTTTATTTGGCTACCGACCTTACCCCTAGTCAGCTTCACGCCGAGGATACTGAGAACATTAAATTAGTCCGGGTACCAGTTACCCAGATTCCCAATCTTATTGCCTCAGGCAAAATTTGTGATGCTAAGAGCATCGCCGGGTTGCTTACCTTCATAGAGTATCAAAAAGGGCAATGAGAGACTAACACAGTTTAGCCGAGAGCTTTCGTCCCCCCAATAGATGCATATGGAGATGAGGTACTACCTGTCCCCCCTCCTCACCACAGCTAATCACCAGGCGATAGCCCCTCTCAAAAATACCTTCCTCCCTGGCTAATTGATTGGCAATTTTCGCCATATGACCGATGAGTGGTGCCTCAGCATCAGAGAGATGGGCAAGGGAAGGAATGTGTCGCTTAGGGATAATAAGCACATGAGTTGGTGCCATAGGATTGATGTCGCGGAAAGCAATCACTTCTTCATCTTGATAAAGGGTTTTACTGGGTAACTTGCCAGCTACAATTTGGCAGAAAACGCAATCCATTATTTGCTCTCCCTTCGGTATTTAGCCTTACCTTGCTCAAATAAGTCCTCTCCATAAATATCATTAGCCACGATAGCCGGAAAATTCTCTATATTAAGCCGCTGGATAGCTTCAGTACCCAAATCCTCATAAGCGATAACCTCTGCCCTTTTAATACAACGAGCGAGCAAAGCCCCAGCACCACCTATAGCGACAAAATAAACTGCTCTATACTTTTTGATAGCCTCCCTTACCGCCGTAGAGCGATTGCCCTTACCAATCATGGCTCTTAGCCCGGCGGCAAGAAGGCGGGGGGTATACATATCCATACGGCTACTAGTAGTCGGTCCGGCGGCACCAAAAATCTGACCCGGTCTGCCCGGAGTTGGCCCCACGTAGTATATAGTCTGCCCCTTAAGACTAAAAGGCAGCCTCTTACCCTCTTCTAGCGTCTGAATAAGCCGCTGATGAGCAGCATCACGGGCAGTATAGACAACTCCAGAAATCAGAACCTGGGTGCCTACCGTCAGTTTTGCCATTGTTTTACCATCAATTGGTGAAGTAATACTTATAGTATCCATCTTATAACACCGCTTCTTCGTGACGAGCGCTATGGCACTGAAGATTAACCGCTACCGGCAGGCTGGCAATGTGAGTCGGTCTAACCTCAGCCTGCACCGCAAGGGCGGTAGTGTTACCACCTAAGCCCAGAGCTCCGATACCCAAATCATTGACACGAGATAGAACCTCTTTCTCTAGCTCAGCCACTTCAGGGTCAGGGTTTGGCTCACCTACCTTGCGTAGTAACGCCTTCTTAGCCAGTAGCATCACTTCCTCCGATGTAGCCCCTATACCCAAGCCAATAATTAAAGGAGGACAGGGATTCCCTCCTGCCTCATCAACGGTTCTTACCACCAGGTCAATAATGCCTTCCCTGCCCTCACCCGGCTTCAGCATACTCAGTCGGCTCATATTCTCGGAGCCAGCACCCTTAGGCAGACAGACGATTTTAATCCGGTTCCCGGGAACTATTTCGGTATGAATCACTGGGGGAGTATTGTCCTTGGTATTTATTCGGGCTGAGAATGGTTGGCTGACTATGGATTTGCGTAGATAGCCCTGGGCGTAACCCTGGCGTACCCCCTCCGCCACCGCAGTATATAGGTCACCATCAATAACGTGAGTTTCCTGACCTATTTCAAGGAAGACCACCGCAGTGCCACAGTCCTGACATAGTGGACGGTGTTCCCGTTCCGCAATCCGGGCATTTTCTATAATTTGGTTCAGGGCTTCCTTACTTAGTGGGGATTTCTCTGTCTGCCGGGCTTGTTCTAGGGCGGTTAATACATCCTCTCCCAGCGTAAAGTTTGCCCGCTGACACAGTTTAGCTACAGTTTGAGCAATGGCACTAGTTTTAATCTCCCTAAATTTTGGACTTATTTATCTCACCTCCTCCATCGCCTACTCTTTCAAAGGAGCCAGAGAAGAATCTAGGAGGAAGCCCCCTGCCAACTACTCCTTCAGGTTCATTGCCTTTATCAGTCCCTTGACTGCCTCAGCCGAGCTGACCAGCGCTTGCTTTTCCTCCGGGGTTAGCTCCAACTTTATTATCTCCTCAACCCCCTTACTGCCCAGCTTCACCGGGACACTGATAACGGTATCTCTAATCCCATATTCCCCCTGAAGTAATACAGCACAGGGAATGACTTGCTTCTTATCCAGAATAACTGCCTCTACCATCTGGGCAACACCGGCTGAAGGAGCGTAAAAGGCACTACTTGTCTTAAGCAAGCCCACAACCTCTGCCCCAGCCTGTATGGTGCGCTCTACCAGACGGTCAATAGTTTCCTTCGGCAGAAGTTCAGTTATTGGTACGCCATCAACTGTGCACAGTCTAGGGATAACAACCATATTTTTACCGTGCTCCCCAACCACGCAAGCGAATACATCTGCCACTGATACCTTAAGCTCAGAAGCGATGAAATACCTTAATCGGGAGACATCCAGGGCACCAGATAAGCCAAATACTCTATTTGGTGGAAACCCGCTGACCTTAAGGGCTAAATAGGTCATAGCATCTAAAGGATTGGTAACCATAACGATAATGCAATTGGGTGAATTTTTAACTACATTACGGGTAACCTCGCTAACAATTTTCATATTAGCCTGTAGCAGCTCATCCCGGGTCATGCCTGGTTTCCTAGGAAGACCTGAAGTAATAACCACCACATCCGAGTTAGCCGTTTCCTTATAGTCATTAGTCCCGATAATTTTGGAATCAAAACCCAAAGCAGGCGCCGACTCCAGCATATCTAACGCTTTACCTTGTGGCAGACCCTCTATAATATCAACTAAGACTATATCAGCGTAGCCCCTTTCCGCAATCCGCTGCGCACAGGTACCACCGACCATTCCAGCGCCAATAACACTGACTTTTTTAAGCATCTTACCCTCCTTTAGATTTTTCTAGTTTTTCAATCACGGCGTCGGCTACTTGCGAAGTACCAACTACTCGGGCACCGCTAAGCTTCAAATCGTAGGTAATATTTCTTCCTTCAGCAATAACGCTAGCTATAGCGCTTTCTAACTTATCAGCAACGCTCACCTCACCAAGGTGGCGAAGCATCATCACTGCAGAAAGCATCATAGCCATAGGATTGACCTTATTCTGCCCAGCATATTTCGGTGCGCTGCCGTGTGTTGGCTCAAAAACAGCTATTTCATCACCAATATTGGCTCCAGGAGCTACCCCCAACCCCCCGACCAATCCAGCACATAAGTCAGAGATAATATCTCCATAAAGATTAGGCGCCACCACTACATCAAACTGCTGCGGTCTCTTGACTAATTGCATGGTCATATTATCGACAAGTCTATCCTCAAATTCAATATCCGAATATTCCTGAGCTACCTCTCGGGCAATAGCCAGAAATAATCCATCAGAGAATTTCATAATGTTAGCTTTGTGTATGGCAGTTACCTTTTTTCTATTATAGGCACGGGCATACTCAAAAGCAAATTTGACGATTCTTCGACTACCCCCCTCAGAAATCATCTTTAAACTGAAACCCGAGTCCTCCCTGACAGCTTCTCCCCTTGTCTCGGTGATTAGCTTAATAAGCTTGGTGGCTTCCGCAGTTCCTTCCTCAAACTCAATACCGGCATAGAGGTCTTCCGTATTTTCCCTGATGATAACGATATCCACACCCCTATAGAGTGTAGGAACGCCGGGATAAGTTTTACACGGACGGACGCAGGCATAAAGGTCTAATTCTTTGCGCAGAGCAACATTGACACTCCTAAAACCTGAGCCTACTGGTGTGGTAACTGGTCCTTTAAGGGCAACCCTGTTTTTCCTGATAGATTCAAGTGCGTAATCAGGTAAGGGCGTACCATACTTATCCAGAACTTCAGCACCGGCATAGGCTAAATCCCAATGAAAAGTAGCACCAGTTGCTTCCAAGACCCGTTTCGTCGCTTCGGTAACCTCAGGCCCTATCCCATCACCTGGAATAAGGGTAACATTGTGAACCATCGGTCTATCTCCTTACAGCCTGAAGTCGCCATACTTCTGGATATAGGGGATAAGCCCACCTTCATCAAGAATGCGGAGCATCACCTTAGGAATTTTACCGAAGGTGAACTGGTTACCATTGGTTATATCCCTTATTGTGCCTGCAGCCAGGTCTATCTCTAGCTCATCCCCATCATTAATTCTGTCGGTATCACATATTAACACAGGAAGCCCCAGATTGATAGCGTTTCTAAAAAATATTCGGGCTACTGATTTAGCCAGTATCGCCTTTACCCCAGCCATCTTGATAACCAGAGGCGCATGTTCCCGACTGGAGCCGAGACCAAAGTTATTGCCGGCAACGATAAAATCTCCTGGCTTCACTCTAGAAGCAAAGGTAGGGTCGGCATCTTCCAAAACATGTTTCGCCAGTTCAGGCAGGTTGCTTCTGAGGTAAGCAAAACGCCCCGGTATAATATCATCAGTGGAAATGCCATCGCCGAATTTGAAGGCTTTTCCCTTAAGCACCTAAACTACCTCTCTAGGGTCAATGATTTCACCAGCTAGCGCTGTAGCCGCCGCCGTAGCCGGACTGCCCAAATAGACGAAGGCTTCAGGACTACCCATTCGACCCTTGAAGTTCCGATTAGAGGTGGATAGGCAGACTTCTCCACCACCTAGCACTCCCTGATGGAGACCAAGGCAGGGTCCACAGCCGGGGGGTAAGATAACTGCTCCGGCATCAATTAGGCTCTGAATGTAGCCTGCCTTAATCGCCCCGAGCAGAACCTGCTGTGAAGCTGGAGCTACTATTAGCCTAGTTTGGGGATGGCATTTCTTCCCCTTCAAGATATTAGCCACTATCGCCAAGTCTTCCAAGCGTCCATTGGTGCAGGTGCCAATAAATACCTGCTGGATTTTAGTCCCTTTAAGCTGCCTAACCGGGGCAGTATTATCTACTGCATGGGGCTGAGATATAGTCGGTTCAAGATTAGCCACATCAAGGTTAATAATCTGTTCATAGACAGCATCGTCATCCGGAAAGACCGGCTGGTAGTCGCCACCTCGTCCCTGTTCGGCTAGATAATCCCGGGCGTTCTCGTCAGCCGGGAAAAGCCCGACTTTAGCTCCAGCCTCAACAGCCATATTAGCTACAGTAAAACGCTGCGACATTGACATCGCCCCCACCGTATCACCACCAAATTCAAGGGCTTTATAAGTAGCGCCATCGGCTCCAATCTGACCAATAAGGTGAAGAATAAGGTCTTTGCCATAAACACCCTTCTGGAAATTACCAGAGACAGCTATCTTAATACTCTCTGGAACCCGGAACCAGGTCTTGCCCAGTCCAAAGACAACAGCTACATCAGAGGAGCCCATCCCGGTGGCAAAAGCACCCAGCCCCCCTGCAGTTACCGTGTGCGAATCAGCACCAACGATGACGTCCCCCGGTTTAGCCCAGGATTCGACTACTATTTGATGGCATACCCCTTCACCAACATCGGAGATAATAGCACCAGTTTGTTGAGCAAATTGGCGTAGGAGTAAATGGTCATTGGATAGCTCATTATTGGGGCTGGGAGCAGCATGGTCAATAAATAAGACAGTTTCTGCTGGGTTAGCCAAACCTTTAAAACCGCTTGACTGAAATTGCCTCACCGTTAGTGGTCCGGTAGTGTCCTGGACAAAAACCAAGTTCACCTCGGCAATAACAATATCTCCTGCCTTTACGTCACCTCCAGACCTCACACTTAGTATCTTCTCAGCTAATGTCTTGCCCATGAAATTTATTCCTTCATTAGACCACTAAAAACTAAAGTTTCGGTAAAGCCCCTCTTCTACTAGTTATTTTCTCGCCACTACCTTACATTGGAGATTGTTTATTGACCTCACCCCCTTTATCCCCCTCTCCTTAAAAGGAGAGGGGGAAGAGATTTT
>JBHIFE010000037.1:0-12797 GCA_046760985.1 Dehalococcoidales bacterium | reverse complement strand
ATTAAAGAAGTGTGTTAATTGCTCCTCCGAGAGGGTGGGTATAATCTTTTTCTGTGCCTTCGGGATCTTGACGTAAGAGAAAGGTGATACTTCCAATAGGCCTTCCTGCACCCAGTCGTTCCACGCTGCTCGCAATGCCCTCAAATAGGAATTAACGCTGTTGCGGCTCAGGCTTGTATTCTGTGGCTTAACATAAGGATGGTCAGCAAATTTGGGGCGTCTTTGCAACTCATAAATAAAGTTTCGGAGCTGGCTAGGTCCGATGTCTACAGCGTTTGTTGACAACCCGTGTCTGGCCAGATAGGCGCATAGCAGGTTAATGGCAGTGGCTGTCTGACCTATTGTCTTCTCACTGTCTCCTCTCGCCCGAGCACTAAGTGTGTAGAACTCCAGCAAGTCACCGAGTTCTGTGGGTGCTTTCTTTTTCAGGGCTTGCTCAAGAAAATCATCAATATCGCTCATCCAGCTTGCCTACCGCTCCTGTCTTTCTTCTCAGTTGCAGGTCTCGTAGCACGATTCTGAGACTTTCCTCGACATCTGCCAGATCTGTGCCAGGTTTGATTAGTGTCAGTGTTAGTGCGTTTGCAACTGCCTCGACTTCGCCAACAAATCCCTCTCTCCGAATCTCCTTGGGGAAATAGGTCAACCCGGTCCTATCATCGATCCTGACTCGCAATTTACCACTCCTCTTAGAAATTGCTTTATTTTTCTAAGAAAATGGTATAAGATGAACGTATTGGAGGTCTATTAGCCAAAACGCAATCATAGGCCCAGCATAAAGCAAGCATAGACCCAGAATACTTTAGACCAAGAGGGTAAATAGATGGCAATTCGCCCGTGTGAGCCGAAGGGACCATATTGGGGAGAACAGTCGCCACTGTACAGAAGCTTTTGTGTCTGGCTCTACAGGGACTTTCGAAGGCCAAAGATTTGCGGGTGGAGCCACGTTTATGACATACTATTCAAGGTATTTCCGGAAACAACACAGCCTAGCGAAACTACGATAAGAAAGTGGTACGAAGAAACCCCGGATTATCCGGAGAAGCTGGGGCTGTGGGGCTGTTCACCACAAGAATATCTTGAGCAGTGGGGCACATCGCATCCGCGGGAGTTCAAAGAGATCATGAATATTCTCCTGAAGACACCGTCAGCATCATCGGCTGGCGGAGTTCAACCACAGAGCGCCCAAGGCCAAGAGCCTGGGCTTGCCCCAGCTAGGTATTCTCGTCAGCTGCTGCCTATTTCCCTTGACCAGCGGGTCTTCCACCAAGTAACACGGCTTATGTGTCAGGCAGTTCTCTTACTAGCCATTGCCTGGTTTATGCGGCAGTCCACGGAGATTGCAACATCTTGATTGCACGAGAATCAGTAGGCATCAGCTCACTCGATGCCGGCGTAAGCCAAGATTGTCCACTG
The DNA here is from genome assembly GCA_046760985.1 of Dehalococcoidales bacterium. Lineage (GTDB taxonomy): Bacteria > Chloroflexota > Dehalococcoidia > Dehalococcoidales > RBG-16-60-22 > JBHIFE01. The sequence continues at coordinate 11,381 of JBHIFE010000037.1, read as the reverse complement.
GGCTAGCTATCGAATGTGCTGTCTTAACATCAATGTCAGCTAGCTCGCAGTAGTGGCGAGTCATCTCGAGACCTGCGTGGCCGAGTAGTCTTTGCAGACTGAATACGTTCCCGCCGTTTCGTAGAAACATAACCGCTGCCGTGTGCCTCAACGTGTGAGGCGAGCACCTGACACCTTGGATGCTGGCTTTCTTGCCATATTTTGCTATCATCTTTTGGATGCGGTTCTTGGTTAGTGGCCATCCATCATCAGTGAGGAACACGAGCTGACATCTCGGGCTAGCTGATTCGGAACGAAATCGGTTGAGGTAGTTCCATAGAAGGCGCTGGCTCGTTTTACCAATTGGGACGAGACGCTCTTTGTTGCCTTTACCTAATACTTTCAGGGCACCTTCTGCTAGTCGAAGGTCCTGTAGTCTTAGGCTTGCTAGCTCGGAGACTCTAAGCCCGGTATCCACCAAGAGAAGGATCACTGCCATATCACGATAGCCCTCGGGACTTGATACATTTATGACCTCAAGCAATGCCCGTAATTGGAGTTCGGAGAGCGTAGGTACTATTTTCCTTGACACCTTTGGTATCTTTATCTTGCTGAATGGGTTAGTCTTGATTATAGCCTCGGAAACAAGCCAGGACCAAAATGCCCTTACCGAGCGGAGATAGCAATTCACAGTGTGTTCGCTCAAAGCGCGCTGCTGTGGCCTGGCGAAGGGGTGGTTGCTAAATGGCTTCTTTCGCTGTAGATGCACGATAAACATCCTGATTTCAGCGGTGCCTATATCAGCGACATTTGTCGACATCCCTTGGCTGTATAAGAACTCTGCCAGATAACCGACTGAACTCCTGACCATTTCGATGGTTTTTGGGCTTTTGCCTTCAGATTGAGCACAGAGGCAATACCCCTGTAGCAGGGTGGAGAGTCCGGTTTTTGGCGAAGCAGGCACTCCCCTTTGACAGACGGTGAAATTTAGGCTAAAATAGGCTCGATTTTGCGGGAGTAACTCAGTTGGCAGAGTCCCTGCCTTCCAAGCAGGTTGTCGCCGGTTCGAATCCGGTCTCCCGCTCTTTAGCTTCAATTTCAAACCTCGCCCGGACCTCGGACTGCAGGAAGAGTAATTACTTTAACAGAATGGGTAACATCAAGTAAACGAGGAAACTTAACTTAACAGCTGGGCTAGATGCAAGACTTTTTGCGGCGTCTTATGTCTGAGAGTCCATCTTGTAGTTGTATCATACAGCCAGGGCAGGTGGCTACTACAATATCAGCCTTTGTCTTTTTGATGGACTCAATCTTACGGTCAGCAATTTTCTGCGAAAGCTGGTAATGATAAATGCTGAAAGCCCCTCCCATACCACAACAATCATCGGCTCCATCCATCTCAGTGATTGCCCTAAAAAGTATGTTCAGGCGTGCTCAGCATTAGCCATATTCTCGACGAAGTAACAGTTCCACCAGCCTTGCCTTTACCTTGCCGCTGCTGCCAGCAACTCAGCGGCTCTGGTGGGGTTAAATATGCCGCATTCACATGGTTTGGCTAGTTTCTCGGCTGCTTTCTGGGGAGTGGTCTTCCCTTTCTTTATATCTTCAATATATTTTTCTACCAAGTTGGCAGCTACCATAGCATGCCCACACATAGTGGTAATCTCCAGGATCTCTTTTTTGGGTAAGAGCTCGGTCTTTCCCCAAACTCCCAGAGATTGAGCCACCGTATGAATTTGCAGCCCTACCTTCTTGCAGCATTTGTCCACCTTATCAATAAGTCCACTGACCACTACCGGGACGCCTAGATCTTCCTCTTTCAGGTCGCGAAGAACCGCTTCTACTTTGTCTAGGTCATCAAACACACACTCCACTATGGTGGTATCCGATACATTTTTGTAGATCTGCTCGGCGTCATAGGTAAACACGCTGCCTTGCTTCATATCCCCCAAGTTGACCGGACCGTGTTTCCAGCAGATTTCCAGGAATCTCCCTAGTTTGGGACCACCTCCCTTATCATTAATGCCGTGAGCCATGACGGCGACTAGCGGATAGTCACGGCTTAGATTTTCTCTAGTTCCCTTGCGGTGAAGAGAATGCGTCATTATGACACCTCCTCAAATTTAAACAGTGGTCGCCCTAAACCTACATTGTTCTTGCTGTTAGGTTCGGGCGTAATGCCAAGTTCCTTGAATATCTTATCCGTGGGTAGCGAGCCGTCTGGTGCCACCTTGACCGCACTAACAACGCTACAAACAGTATTCAGTTCCTTGGATACCTCACGCAACTTCTCTATAACTTCCTTAAACTTACCAATAGGGAAGGCGCACTCAACAATGGCTGATAATGATTTCTCATTCAATATATCCTCTCTAAGCTTCCCTGTCTTTTGGTCGGTTATCCAGAAGGTTACCGGATTTTTCGGCTCAAAATGTGCCCCAATCTCAGCCATAGCCTGAGTTACCTTCTGTACATCGTGTAAACGGGTTCCGACGCCAGGGCGCCCTAACTCAATAGCCAAGCCAACGAACCCCGGTTTTATCCGACCTGTAACTTCATTGGTCTTCACTTCCTCGGTTCCCCGCCCAGGCACACGCGTATCCGGGCTTTCAACTCTGGGATTTGACAAGACAGCTCGTATCACCCGAGGCCACGGCATCTCACTGACAGGTGTCTCTACAAAAGCGCCCACAGGGCAAACGCCGGAGCGAAAGCAGACACCGCATTCCACACACTCGGCATGGTCAATTTTAGCCACATCTAAATCACAACGCACACACCTGGCAGCTTCCTGTTTTGACTGTTGTAGAGTATATCCAGAGAGAATCTCCCTAAAACTGGATACCCTTTCCTTCATACCCAATTCCGCCATCTTAACCCTGGCTTTCTCCTGCAACTCTGCTTCAGTCGGCGGTACCGAAGATATTGGAATTAACTCCTCATCACCTCGACCAAGATAAGGCAACAGTTCCTTGCCCTGTAGATAGCGGATTATGGATGCCGCCGCCATTTGACCACTAGCGATAGCATCAATAACTGACTCGCCTCCAGTAGCAGCATCACCGGCAGCAAAAATACCTTCCTGATCAGTAGCCAGAGTCTTTAGATCCACTGCTACATTGCCATCGCGACTTGTCTTAACTTGACTACCCTTGACAAGAGATATATCAGGAATCTGCCCGATAGCCTGAATTACAGTATCCATAGATACAGAATACTCAGACCCCTTAATAACATAAGGCTTTCTCCTGCCACTACTATCACGCTCTCTTAATTCAGTACGTACACATTCCAAAGCCGAAACTTTGCCATCTTTGCCCATTATCCTAACCGGCACGGTAAGAAAGTGTAATTTGATTCCTTCTTTCTCTGCAGCTTCAACCTCATCTCCAATCGCCGGCATATCATCCTTCTCACGGCGATAGAAGATGTGAACTTCCTTCGCCCCTTCCCGCAAAGCTACCCTGGCAGCATCTATCGCCGAATTACCACCACCAACAACAGCCACCCTGTTACCCACATTAACCTTCTCCCCAAGGTTAACTTTGCGCAGAAATTCAATCGCATCAAAGACGCCATTTAAGTCCTCACCGGGAACACCTATCTTAGTACCCTGATGTGCTCCAACAGCAATCAATACCGCCCGGTAACCTTCCCGAAGCAGGGCACCGACATCATCAATCTTGCTGTTTAGTTTAATCTCTATGCCCAGCTTCTCAACCCAGGCTAAGTCGGCTTTCAACATCTCCCGAGGTAAACGATACGCCGGGATGCCCACTGACATCATACCGCCCACAACGGGTAAAGCCTCAAAGATAGTTACCTGATAGCCCTCCTTGGCTAAGTCATGGGCTGCTGCCAGCCCCGCTGGACCAGCACCCACAATGGCTACTTTTTCCGCTTTCTTAGGCTTAACCTTGGGCATATATTCAATTTTATTTTCCAGGGCAAAATCGGCAGCCGCCCTCTTTAAGTCACGAATAGCTATAGCATCATCCATCGTGCCTCGCCGACATATTGCCTCGCAAGGGTGATGACACACCCTGCCCACAGTTAAAGGCAGAGGAAGCCTCTGCCTTATAAGCCGAAAGGAGTCTTCAAATTTTCCTTCTTTAATCAGGGCAATGTATCCCGCACAATCAAGTTCAACGGGACATTTTGCCTGACAGGGAGCCCTCAGTGCCCTCTCAGCTCCCTCTCTCCTCTCCGTGAAAATGGCTTCCACTGGGCAATAAGGTATACATAACTCACAACTAGTACATATTTCCGGGTCTAGTATCAACTGACTCCTCCTTCCTGGGAATTTTCTGCGCAAGAAGCGGCTAATACAGCCAAATTATCTACTTCTCGACCAATACACCGGCTTTTGCTTTGGCGATAAGCTCATCTTCGCGCTTCACATCCTCCAGGGTCTTTGGCTTTACTTCGGGAGGTGGTGTTTCCAGACCATACTTCCACTTTAGGAAGCGTAGTCCAGTAATAGGATAGATAGCAGCGATGAGCACATCACCAATATCCTGGGTGAAATCTTTAACCGCCTCTCTGGCTTTGTCTAATTCTGGCTCAATCAAATCAGCCGGGCGACAGGTTATCGGAGTCTGTCCCCGCTTATAGTGCTTTAGCACTAATTCCTGCACTTGAGGGTCAATGGGCGCCGGCGGTCTACCGTACAGTCCGTAACAATAGTCCATTACCTCTCTTAATACCAGTTTATATCTGCCAGCAAGCACATTATTAACGGCTTGGACCCCCACAATCTGGCTAGTTGGCGTAACCAGAGGTGGGTAACCTAGCTCTTTTCTAACTTTTGGTATCTCTTCGTACACCTCATCAATTCTATGCAGGGCGTCACATTCTCGTAGCTGGGACACTAGGTTGGAGAGCATGCCGCCAGGAATCTGGTGTACTAGCACACCAATGTCAATGACTGCCATCCGGGTGCGACTTAAGTAGTCCCGATACTTGGGGGCGATGGACTCAAGATACTGCCCCAACTTGAGCAGATGAGTTAAGTCCAGCCCAGGGTCTCGCGGAGTTCCCTTAAGGGTAGCGACGATGGGTTCCACCGCCGGCTGTGACGAACGCAGGGCAAAGGGAGCCAGGACGGTATCAATAATATCTACCCCGGCTTCAATAGCCTTCAGACAGGTCATCGACCCCATACCACTGGTATAGTGGGTGTGTAACTGTAACGGTACCTTCAGCACTTTCTTAAGTTCTTTAACTAGGGTATAGGCATCATCAGGGGCAAGAAGTCCAGCCATATCCTTAATACAGATACTATCAGCCCCCATATCCTGCAGGATTAGCGCTTTATTGATATAGTAATCCAGGTTAAATAGTGGTCCGCCCATCTTCGGCTCGGTGAGAGAGTAGCAGATAGAAAGCTGAGCGTGCTTACCACATTCTTTAATTGTCTTCAGGCTGGTTTCCAGATTGCGCTCATCATTCAAGGCATCAAACACCCTGAAGATATCAATCCCAACCTCAGCAGCGTGACGGACAAAGGCGATAGCGACATCATCAGCATAGTTGCGGTAGCCGACTAGATTCTGCCCCCGAAGCAGCATTTGCAAAGGGGTGTTTGGCATCAGCTTTTTTAGCACGCGCGGTCTTTCCCACGGGTCTTCATTCAAAAGCCTGGTGGGAACATCAAAGGTAGCACCACCCCACACCTCCATAGAGTAAAATCCTGCCTTGTTCATCTCCTCGGCGATGCCTACCATGTCCTCGGTTCGCATGCGAGTGGCTAGGGTGGATTGATGCCCATCGCGGAAGGTGCAATCAGTGATTTTTACAGGATTCTTACTTGTCGTACTACTCATTATCTATTCTCCTTTTCCGTTTATACCATTTTTATTTTACACTACTGGTTCTCCACTAGCAAGGATAAGAGGCTAGGGTAGGGGAGCACAAGCAAATCCTAGCTACCTATTTTAACTGACTTAGGAACTCTTGGTGAAGCTTATTATTCGCTGCAATAATCTCCTTGTTTTGCAGGTTTGCTGGTTTTCCCTGCCAATCGCTGACTTTACCGCCAGCCTCCTTAACTAGTAGGATACCGCTGGCAATATCCCACGGCTTAAGGTCACTGCGAATATAAAGGTCAACCCGACCGCAGGCAACATAAGCTAAAGCTACAGACGATGAGCCCATTGACCTTAGACTGTGTACCCCCGGCCATAATTCAGTGATTGTACTAAGTAGCTTCTTGCCCCGGGTAGCATCATAGCCGGGGTCAAAACTCAGCAGAGAAGCCCGAAGTGAAGTCCTCTCAGAGACATGAATGGGCGAATTGTTAAGATAGGCTCCTTTTCCGTTTTCCGCCCGAAAAAACTCTTTCCTCAATGGATCGTAGGTTATTCCCAGCAAGATATCTTTATCTTTGACTAAGGCAATGTTGATACAAAAGAATGGGATACCAAAGGCATAATTGTTGGTGCCAGCTAAGGGGTCAACTATCCAGGTGTAACCTGTGACTGGAGTAGAAGGTGCTAATTCTTCGGAAAGGATGCTGAAGGTAGGATACTCATTCGTCAGAAACTCAGCTATAGTCTTTTCAGAAAGGATATCTACTTCAGTGACCAAGCTGCTTTTACCCTTATCCTTTATCTCCTTCTTACGATAGAAATGGGCTAATAGAATCTCTCCGGCTTGTTTAGTTGCTTCAATGGCTACTTCAACAGCATTTCTACCGCTTTGTGATAAAGGTAAATCAGTCATCTTGATGCTCTAATGTGTTGTCTGCTATAGATCCAGACTATAAAAACACACCTCTTAAGCTCTCTCAGAAGTTTAACATCGGGCGACTCTAAAAACAAGACGCGGGGCAGAAGAAACCAGACTTGAGAAGATAAGTCATATGCCGTTAATCACACGAAAAACTATACACATAGCCTGACTAACGGCTTCAGCCACCGGGCACTATCTAGCCAAAAATACTGCCCAAAGGCATATTAGTTAACATAAGGTGAAAACAATTCCTACCTAATTACGTAGGAATTGTTTCCCTAATTTTTTAATTGAATTTGACAATTGTCTATTGTCTAATAATAAAGGAAAAGGTCGTTTTTATCTTATCGGAAAGAGGGCGATATATGAGGATATGAAATAGCCGTGAGTGCTTAGTAATTTGGACTTTTAAGGAGGGGAAAGGTGAAAAAGAGAATATTACTAATTCCACTGGTATTGTTGCTAGCCATTAGCCTGTTTGCTATTGGCTGCCTGGCGTCAGCACCGGCGGCACCAAGACTTTTTTGACGGTTATCCAGAGCGACCGATAACCTTTATAATAGGTTATAGAGCTGGTGGTGGTACTGATTAGGGCGGCACGCGCCGTAAGTAAGCCTGTAGAGGACATTCTTCAGGCTTATGTTAATCTTCCCGGTGGTGCCGGCGCCATCTCTGAGGATTACCTGCTCAAGCACTGTGGCGTAGAGTGTCAACCTCAAAAGCTAAATAACTGTGCTTGAGTTCATTCTACTATTGCTAAAGTAAGGCTAACCAGAAGAATACACAGAATAGCTACAGAAATACCGAGATAAAGCCTATCTTTTTCCTTTAAGAAAGTTACCATAGCTAAAATGACGCTGGAAAGGGGCGTAAGCACCAGAATTAGTATGCCTAGGGTGATAATCGCCAGCGGGTCTAATTCTGAAATACGATGGAAAAACTGGTCTGGCGGAACTACCGAACTGGTAAATTCAGCTTCGGTAATGATAGATAAGATGAAGCCAAAGAAAACGAGGCATAAAGAGCACGCTATACCTAGCCTAAAGGTAAAATAGAGCCACTTATATAACCGGCTGTCCTTAGAGCTTACCGCTTTCACCTCAATATCCTTTTTATATTGGCAGACCTATATCAAACGCCCTATCAAATGCCCTGAGTAGCATCAGAAAAGCTAGTAGTAACAGAACAATGGCAAATATTTGTCTTAATATTCTGCTTCTTGCCCTCTGTACCAGTTGAGCACCTATCAAGGCTCCGATAAATGCACCTACCATAATAGGAGCAACAGTGAGAGGATAAACATAGCCGTGGTAGTAATAAATACAAGCGCCGGCTAATGCGGTAATACCTACCATAAAACTGTTGGTAGCCATAGCTGCCCTTATTGGCACACTCATTACCAAATTCATCACCGGTATGTTAAGTATGCCACCGCCGACCCCAAGCAAGCTGGAAGCGACACCAACCAGCAGATTGATTCCCCATCCATGAGGCACACGGCTAACATTGTAGGTGACAACTTGATTTAAGTTCCGGTCATAATACGATGCGGCTAGAGAACTTCCTGAAATCACAGAAACATTGCTAGACCCAACCAAGGTTTTTCCAGTCGAAGTACTCTCCTGGGTAAGTTGACGCCGCCGTATCATGAAGCAGCCAATACCGATAAGGGCTATCCCGAAAATAGCAGTCAATATTGGGGAAGCCAGAAGGGCAGCAATGAAAGCACCGACAATAGCCCCAACGGTAGTTGCTGTTAACAAAAGCATGCCAAGCCTGATATTGGGCAATTGAGTTCTAACATGGGTGCTACTAGCAGCAATTGAGTTAGCAATGACAGCCACTAGACTACTGCCAATGGCGATATGAATTGGTAAGTTCAAGAGTAGGGTGAGTAAAGGTACAATGAAGACACCACCACCCAGCCCCAGCATGGAACCTAAAAGACCACCAGCCAAACCCACCCCACCTAGTGACCACAGACTTATCTCGCCCAAGAGCTTCCCTTTTGCCAGCTATAGTAGCACGGGTTTAAAGGGGTGTCAATTTAGATGCTTAGTTTTGCAGCAGAGTAGGGGGATGCAATCAGCTATTTCACTTTAACCGAAATCAAAATATCTCCGGGCTCACCATCAGTTATTTGACGAGCATTTCGGAGTCTTATTGTCGGATTAGACTTTATCCCAGCAGGGATTTTCACTCTTAGTCTTTTGCCTCTTCGGACTAGGTCCTTTTCCAGTCCCTGAGCTGCCTGCTCTTTAGTAATAGTTATTTCATAGCGGACATCCCGGCGCTGGGGACGCAGGGGCTGACCGAATATCTCTTCCAGATTAATCCCCCCGGGAAACTCGAATCTTACTCCTCTTGGACCACCAAATCCACGACTGAATGCCTTGAAGGAAAAACCTCTGCCTTGGAGAATGTCGCCAAAGATATTATCCAAGAAGTCGAATCCAAGACCAGACCCGCCAAAGTCTTTCATCAGGTCTTCAAAAGTGGTACGAGTAAAAGGACTACTGAAAATATCGCCGACATTGCCCACAGTGCCAAACTGGTCGTATTGTCTTCTCTTCTCTGGGTCGCCGAGAACTCCGAATGCCTCGTTTATCTCCTTAAACTTCTCGTTAGCCCATTTCTCTTTCCCTGGATTACGGTCAGGGTGGTATTGCATTGCCAGCCTTCGGTAGGCTCTCTTAATGGTATTTTGGTCGGCATTCCGGCTAACACCAAGGACTTCATAGTAATCTCTCTTTGCCATCATGCACCCTCTCGCACATGTATCCAAGTAACTCCGTTCCAAATATAGAGAAGCCTCTTACATCTGGAACACACGACTCGATGGTTACCATTAACCTCCTCTTCCTGGCATTTGACTAGCTTTTGGCAACTAGGACAGTAGACTTTCTTAACGCACACTCTCACAATAGGGACTATTCCTCTACCTTTATTATCTTAGTGTTACTGGCGACGACGCACCGCTTAAGAACAGTGCCAGCACCGATATTGACCCCCCTCCACAATATCACCCTCTCTAGCCTAGCCCCTTCTCCTACATGACAATCCGTCCCAATAATCACTGGTCCCTTGATACGCACCCTTTGGCTTATTTGACACCCACTGTCGATTATTACCGGTCCGGTTATTTGCGCTGAGGGATGGATAGTAGCTTCTTTATCACAACATACCTCATCCTTGCTCAAACCGCTAGTCAAAGTGCTCTTTGCCTTCAACGATAAAAGGTCGCAGTTCAGGCAAAGGTATTTCTCTGGGGTTCCCATATCAAGCCAGTAACCGCTAAAGTGATAGCCGTAAACCGGCTCACCTAAATCAAGAAGGAGTGGGAAAAGCCCCCTTTCAAACATATAATGACTACCGGCTGGCACATACTTTAGGGCTTCTGGCTCAAGGATATAGATGCCAGCATTTATCCAGTTACTAGTCACCTGGTCTGGGCTAGGCTTTTCAACAAAGCGCTGTACTCTTCCATCATCAGTGGTTTCAACCACGCCAAAGGCACAGGGATTATCCACCCAAGTCAGGGCTATGGTCGCTTTCGCTCCTTTTTGCCGATGGAAGGTAAGCATATCGGCTATATCAAGGTCGGTAAAGATATCTCCATTGAGGACAGCAAAGGTACTATTTAAGTATTGCTCGATATTCTTTACCGCCCCGGCAGTACCCAGCGGACTACTCTCCACAGAATAGGTTAGCTGAACCCCTAGGTTACTGCCATCCCCAAAGTAATCCTGAATGCTCTCCGCCAGATAGCTTAGTGCCAGAATGATGTCCTTAATGCCGAATTCCCTAAGGTAAGCAACGAGATGTTCCAAGAAGGGTCGGTTCAGCACCGGCATCATAGCCTTAGGTACACCATAGGTGAGCGGACGCAACCGGGTACCCTCACCACCAACCAGAATAACTGCTTTCAGCGGAGTTTTTGTCTTTGGCATCTTGGTTCAACCTATTTAAGCCCAATATTAGCAATATTGCTTTTAGATTGCTAATTATTCTACTATGAGACAGGTTCCTAGTCAAGAAGGGTGCTCCGGACTTCTTGACTGCAAACGCTGGCGGTAATATAATCTAGGCACGGGCTCGTAGCTCAGCGGCAGAGCGGGCGGCTCATAACCGCTTGGTCGTAGGTTCGAATCCTGCCGAGCCCACTTAGTCTATTGAGTAAGGGGGATTGTTTATTAACCTCACATGTTTGAAGTACTAGTTTTTTGGCGGGAAACAATTCAAAGCTAATCAGCCAGGAATTGTTTCCCCGGTTATGTAAAGGAGGGGCATAGAGACATAGTTAGCTAAGTAGTATCCAGTAGGGGAGTTGACATAAAAATAGAGCTCTAAACAACAAGTGCAGTTAGTTTTTATATAAGTTGATGACATTATCGGTTCGACTCAACAAGATAGAAATTTGGGAAAGACGAAAGTAAAGAAATGAGAAAATGGAAGTTACGGGAAATTAGGTTGAGCAGTGAAGTGACCAGCGAGAAGTATAAAAAATACGAGTAATCTTACATAACATTTATAGTGCGCCCCAACATTGCCCATAATAACTAATTTACATAAAAATTACAGCACATAGACATAAGCTTATAGCTTTTTCCTGGTCTTAGCAGCTTCTTCAAGAAATCTTTCCACCGATGTTCTTAGTTTCTCTTCGGGGA
>JBHIFE010000036.1:0-13348 GCA_046760985.1 Dehalococcoidales bacterium | reverse complement strand
GAACACACCAGAATTGGTCGAGTTATGGGGTTTTCATTTCTGGAGTTTTTGGGCGATTGTAGAGTTTTTTGTCATATTTATACTGTGGTATAAGTTCGATAGACGTATTGAGAAGCTGAAGGGACAGCTCAAAGATAAAGACAGAATCATAGCAAGATTGAGGGGTAAAACCGAGGAGGAGATTAAGGAAGATGAACGTTGGAACGAGATGACAGAAGAGGAGCGGTTGAGGGAAGCTACAGATAGAATAACACATGAGATAGAGCAAAAGCTTCAAGGGATTGTGAGAGTACCTATTGAAAGATAGAAATTTTGTTTCAAGAAACTAGGAGGCAATACATGGGCACTAAAGGCAGAAAGAATATAAAGAAGCCCAAGCAGAAAAAGAAGAAATAGGAAATGGCAAATTCTAAATACTAATTTCTAAATTCTAAACAAATTCAGATGACAGGAATAGAAAAGCCAAAATAGGTTTTTAATCATTTGGATTTAGAGATTGTCTAGGATTTGGTGCTTAGATATTAGAATTTGGAGCGAAGCGACTTTAGGATTTAGTATTTAGATATTAGGATTTCCATGGGGGGATACAAGAGGTGCAAAGAGTTGGTGAGGTTATCGGAGCCAGCACCACGGATTTTGTTGCCCAGTGCTATGAGCTTTACCAGTCGCCACCTTTGGGCAGTCTGGTGAAGACCAGGGACCAGGAAGTGGAGCTATATGGCATTGTCTGTAATGCTACCACCACCAGCCTTGAGCCGGGGCGGCGACCCATCGCCCGGGGCAAAGATGAAGCCAGTGAGGAGGAAATCTACCGCTCCAGCCCCCAGCTCTTAAAGCTGCTCAGAAGCGAGTTCGGGGCGGTGGTGGTCGGGCACCGGCAGGGCAATAAGTTTCATCATTATCTGCCCCCCAGCCCAGCCCGAATCCACGGCTTTGTTTACCTCTGTGGTCTTGAGGAAGTTAAAGAGTTTAGCCAGTCTTTTGATTTCCTTAATATATTGATTAATACTCGTCTACCGGTCTCTGTAGACGAGCTTGTTGCTGCCACTTTGCGCCAGATGAGCCAAGCCTATGAAGACCCTCAAGCTTTTTTGGTGGCGGCGGGAAAGGAATTGGCTATTCTACTCAGTGGACAGTTTAATCAGCTCAAGGCTATCTTGGGGAGGCTAAAATGACCGACCGATTAGGCATCGTTGTCTCTGGTTCATTGGATAGGGGGGTGGAGGTCAAGCTGGATAGCTCGGTGTCGGTTGAGGATATGGCGGTGGGGCGCTATGTAACCATTGAGGGGCAGAAACAGCGCTTCTTTGGCATGATAACCGATATCAGCCTGGGGGTAATTGACCAGAAGCTCACCCTGACTCCACCCGATGTCTCTGACCCATTTATCGCTGAGGTATTAGCTGGAACCAGCACCTATGGGACGCTTCATGTTTTGCCTATGCTCACCATTGGCGGCGATGTTGCCAGCTTGATTGAAGGACCGCAACCAGTCAAGACGGTGCCCAGTCATTTCTCGGTGGTAAATCTAGCCTCGCAGCGAGATGTAGAACTGGTTTTTGGTGGTGAGGACGAAAGAAGGTTTTATGTTGGGACGCCGCTGGATATGGAGACCAAGATTTGCCTTGACCTGCCCGAGCTGGTCAAGCGCTCCAACGGCATCTTTGGCAAGAGTGGCACCGGGAAAACCTTCCTTACCCGGATACTGCTTATTGGTATGTTGCAGAAGAGCGCTGCGGTAAACTTAATCTTTGATATGCATAATGAGTATGGCTGGGCGGGGAGTAGTGAGGGGGGTCGGACGGTTAAGGCGCTAAAACAGCTTTTCCCGTCACAGGTAGCTGTGTTTACCCTTGACGAAGAAAGTTCAAGGCGGAGACGGGTGAGCACCGATTTTGTCGTCAGGATAGGCTACGATGAGATAGAGCCGGAAGACATAGCCCTACTGCGCCAGACCTTGAATCTTACCGAACTGGCGGTTGAGGCAGTATATCAACTACGCCGGAGGTTCGGCAAAAACTGGTTGCAGGGTGCTCTGGACTTAAAAGATTCTGAGGAGAGTAAAGAACTGTTGGAAGAAATGAACATACATGAGAGCACCTTTCAGAACTTGCAGCGCGGGCTTCAGACTATCGGGCGACTTCCCTTTCTATTACCCCATGCTTCAGATAATGTGGTCAGGCGCATTCTAGACCATCTTGACCGGGGCATAAATGTAGTTCTGGAATTTGGTAGATATACTGATATTACCGCCTATATTCTGGTGGCTAATTTGCTCACCCGTCGTATCCATGCTCAATATCGGGAGAGGATGGAGAAGGCAATGGGTGAAGATATTGCTGAGCCTACTCCTCTGGTGATAACTATTGAGGAGGCGCATAGATTCCTTAATCCCGAGCTATCAAGCCAGACCATATTTGGCACTATTGCTCGGGAAATGCGCAAGTATAATGTTACCCTGTTGGTGATTGACCAGCGCCCCAGTGGCATTGATGCTGAGGTCATGTCTCAAATGGGGACTAAAATAACCTGCCTGTTGGACAATGAAAGGGACATTGATAGCGTCCTTGCCGGTGTCTCGGGTAAGAGTGAACTCAAATCAGTGCTGTCTAGGCTGGAATCAAGACAGCAGGCACTCATCTTTGGTCATGCCGTGCCCATGCCAGTGGTAATCAGGACAAGGGAGTATGGTTCCGCTCAGTCTTATCGGGACTTTATCTCTGCTGACCAGACCGAAATCAAAGAACAGGCAGAAAAAGACATAGAAGAGTTGTGGGATTAAGCAGAGGTTTAAGGCTAAAACTGGTAGGCAGGCAAGATTTCAATGGGGATTAGGCGTTATAAACATTGGATTGGTGTATGGGCATGCCTATTCTTGGGGTTAATATTTGTTGCCGCTGGTCTGGGAAAAGCGCTGCATCGGGCTGAAGCTTTCATGTTTTTCCCAGACTTTTTGCCACCAGCTTTGGCTAAAGTTATTTTTGTTTGGCTTCCTGCTATAGAGCTTACGGTTGGCTTACTATTAATCACCGGCATTGCGGCTAAGTTTGTGGCTACTTTTTCCTTGATGCCGATTGCTGGCTTCATGGCTAATAATAGTCTGTTGCTTAGCCTTGGACTAGGCTACGAGCCGTGTGAGTGTTTCGGCATTGCCGAAACACTCACACAAGCTAAGCTCTCAATTATAGGTGCGCTATACTTGGATATAGTAATGCTGGCTTTGGTCTTAGTTATCTTGTTCTGCTATCAGCGCAATTTCTTCAATATTTATCCTTGGTTTATTAGCCAGAGATGAAATTTCGGGAAAGTAAAGTTGGTCTGGCTCTTGGTAGTGGTGGTGCTCGGGGACTGGCTCATATTGGAGTATTGGAGGTACTGGCAAAAGAAGGCATCCCTGTTGATATGATTGCTGGCACCAGTATTGGCGCTATTGTTGGTTCTCTTTACGCCCAGGGTAAGAATGCCAGTCAGATAAAAGAGCTGGCTTTAGAGCTAACGAGGCATAAATTAACTCATTTCATTGACCCGTCACTGCCGAAGACTGGTCTCATCAAAGGCAAGAAAATTAAGGATTCACTGGTGTCATTTTTTGGCGACGACATACGATTTAGCGCTCTAAAGATACCCTTTGCCTGTGTGGCTACTGACATAGAAACTGGTGAAGAGATCATCCTTGACCGTGGTTCGGTAGCGGAGGCAGTCAGAGCCAGCATCTCAATTCCCGGAATATTTACCGTAGTGAAACGGGGAGGCAGGTATCTGGTTGATGGCGGTCTGGTGAATCCGGTGCCGGTGAGTCTTGTGAGACGAATGGGAGCAGATTTTATCATTGCTGTGAATGTCATACCCGGTGTGGTTGACCGGGCTCATCCAGCGGGCAAGGAAGGGACGAGGGGTTCCAAAGAGCCCAATGTCATCCAGGTCCTATTGCAATCTCTTCATATTGGTGCTTATTCACTGGTAAGGGCTAGTCTGGAGGGAGCTGATGTCGTCATTGAGCCTAATGTGGTTCATTTTGGTGCTGGCGATCTCAATCACGCCCAAGAGTGTATCCTCCAAGGTGAACTAGCAGCGCAAAACTCCATTCCTGAAATAAAAAGACAACTAAAAACCTAAATTTTCTTTCTCTTCTAAATTACCATTTCTATGTGTTGACAAAAAATATTTTACAGTTTATACTATTATTGCAAATAAAAAGCATTAGCATTAATCTGGGGTATTAGAATGTTAACTGTTAGCCGTAAAGCGCTGAACGCCGCGGGTATGAGGGTTACTAATCAGCGTGCCTTAATTATGGAGATTATTCGTCAGGGACAGGGACACCTTGATGCTGACGAAATCTACCGCCGGGCTCGTCAAAGGGAATCGCGTCTTAGCTTGTCTACTGTCTATCGGACTCTGCAGATGCTCAAGAAACTAAGTTTAGTCGAGGAGCTCCATTTTGACGAAGGTCATCATCACTATGAGGTCAAGCCATCCACTGAGCACCATCACTTGGTGTGTCTCGGCTGTGGTAGGGTTATTGAGTTTAATCACCCACTGTCTCGTTACATAAAGAAGAACGTGCCTGAGGCTAAAGGCTTTGACATTGCTGAAACCGAGGTTCGCATGACTGGCTATTGTTCCCAGTGCTGCCGGAGTCGGAAATAATTTTTTGCTGTGCTTATTGCGAATGAGATGCATTTGTATTTATTTGCATACTTAGTGAAAAAGACTAGGAAGGGTAACTAATGCTGAGTTCACTTTTGATTACACTGAGAGAGGGTCTGGAAGCTGCTCTCATCATCGGAATTATCTTAGCCTATCTAGCCAGGACGGGGAATCGCCAGGGGTTTAAGCCGGTGTGGCTGGGGGTTTCACTGGCGGTATTAGCCAGCTTGGTTGCCGGTGCCGCTGTTTATCTTCTGGCTGGAGAGTTCACTGGTCAAGCCGAAGAGATATTTGAAGGCTTGGCTATGTTTGTTGCCGTCGGCGTTCTCACTTGGATGATATTCTGGATGCGTAAGCAGGCAGTCAATATCAAAGTCCATTTGCATGCTCAGATACAATCTGTGCTTACCAGTGGCTCATCATTGGGCTTGGTCATATTAGCCTTCGTGGTAGTGGTCAGGGAAGGCATTGAGACGGTGCTCTTCCTTTTTGCTGCCACCAGGGTAGCCGAATCGCCACTCTTGTTTACCGTGGGAGGCTTTCTGGGTCTGCTCACAGCCGTAGGAATAGGCTACAGCATATATAAGGGCACATCCAGGCTCAATCTGAGGACTTTCTTCAACGTGACAAGCATAGTGCTCATTGTATTTGCCGCCGGATTGCTGGCTTACGGAATTCACGAGTTCCATGAAGCGGGGCTTATCCCGCCACTAGTGGAGCACGTATGGGATATCAATCACATCCTTCCGGAAAAGTCAACCTTCGGGCGGTTCTTGACGGCTATCGTAGGCTATAATGGCAACCCGTCTCTGGTGGAAGCGGTTACTTATTTTGTATATCTGGCTTTGACTCTAGGGGTCTATTTCCGTCCCCTTACCGTGGCGGGAAAAGTGGGGTGGCGGAGGCAAGACACTTCATGACTAACGGAAGCTGAAGAAATGACTCTCTGGCGAAAAATATTGAATACTATTAGTTTTGGCAGACCAAGTGGCGGCTGTCATGGGGAAGGGGTGTACCTGGCAGGTAACCACCTCAGGAAAGTGGCTATTGTTGGCAATCCGAATGTGGGGAAAAGCGTGGTTTTCAACAGTCTCACCAGAACCTACGTTACTGTTTCTAATTATCCGGGCACAACGGTAAATGTGTCAAAAGGTAAAGCGAAGATAGATGGTGAGGAAATTGAGGTAGTGGATACCCCAGGAATGTACTCGCTACTGCCGATTACTGAAGAAGAGCGAGTAGCCAGATTGATATTGTTGGAAGAGAAACCGGAGGTAATCTTACATGTGGTAGATACTAAGGATCTGGAAAGGATGCTCCCCCTTACCCTCCAACTCATTGAAGCTGGTCTTCCCATTATCTTGGATTTGAATATGATGGATGAGACTGAAGCGGCGGGAATAGAAGTTGATGTCAACAGGCTGGAGAAGAAACTTGGCATCCCGGTAGTTGCCACCGTGGCTACTACGGGTCGCGGTATGGAGGCTCTACGAAAGAGATTGGTGGAGTATGTTAGAAGCCAAAGCTGTGCAGTTCAAGTATGACGAATTTCTGGAATCAGCCCTAAACCGTATTAAGGACATACTTAAAGGCGATTACGGCGTCTCCAAGAGGACGGTCGGGTTGCTGCTGCTTCAAGGAGATCCCCAGATAGAGGCACAGGTTAGAAAGCAAGAAGCTTCGGGCTATGCGTCAATACAAGGAATAGTGGCTGAGGCTAGAGCCAACTATAACCAGCCTCTGAACTATGTTATTGCCTTGAGACGACAGCAGGAGGTGAGGCGCATCTTGGCGACAGTAGTCACTTCTAGAGAGAGGTCTGAGACAGGATTTGCTGAGAGGTTGAGCCGTGCCATGATGAACCCGATAACCGGGGTTCCTATCCTCCTTGTATTTCTCTACTTCGGGCTGTATCAATTTGTGGGGGTCTTTGGTGCCGGGACTCTCGTTGACTTAATTGAGGGCACCGTTTTCGGGGAGTGGGTCAATCCTTGGGTCACTAACCTCGCAACTAATCTTATTCCTTTTAAAATTCTCCGCGACCTTTTTGTTGGAGAATACGGCATTATCACCTTGGGACTCAGCTATGCTATCGCCATAATCTTTCCCATTGTAACCACCTTCTTTATCGTTTTTTCCATAATTGAAGACAGTGGCTATCTCCCTCGGCTGGCTATGCTCATTGACTGGGTATTTAAACGGATTGGGCTTAGTGGTCGGGCGGTAATACCCATGGTGCTAGGATTCGGCTGTGATACTATGGCTACTATTGTCACCAGAACCCAGGAGACAAGGCGGGAGAGGGTCATTACCACCCTTCTCCTGGCTTTAGCCATACCCTGTTCGGCACAATTGGGAGTTATTTTCGCCATTCTGTCGGCTAATGGTCTGGCACTCCTTATCTGGGTGGCGGTGGTTGCCTTGGTATTGCTACTTGTTGGCTATCTGGCATCTAAAGTTATCCCCGGTAGGCGAGCCAGCTTCTATATGGAAGTGCCCCCACTCCGGGTGCCCAAGCTTTCCAATGTGCTGGTTAAAACCTATAGCCGGTTGCAATGGTACTTCGTTGAGGTTTTGCCCCTTTTCATCCTTGCCAGCATCTTGCTCTGGGCAGGAAAGCTGACCGGGGTGTTTGACCTTATTATCAGTGGACTGGAGCCCTTGGTTAAATTCATTGGGCTACCTCCAGAAACGGCAGTTGTCTTTCTCTACGGCTTCTTTAGACGAGATTTTGGCGCTGCCGGGTTATATGACCTCCACAGTTCAGGGGTGCTACTAGGGATACCACTGGTGGTGGCTGCGGTTACCCTTACCCTTTTCATCCCCTGCGTTGCTCAGTTTTTGGTGATGCTTAGGGAAAGAGGGGTAAAAACGGCATTAGCCATTACCCTGTTTGTCTTTCCTTTTGCCTTTTTTGTAGGGTTTATCCTCAATCTCCTCCTCATCAAACTGGGGGTGTCATTATGAAATGCCCTCTTTGTGGTTATCAATTTCAAGAAGAAAACGGTGAAGCTGCCTGTAAGGGGTGCCCACTGGCTGGAGCTTGTCATATGGTGCGGTGTCCTAACTGTGGCTATGATATGCCTGTAGAACCACAATCAGTAAAGACCTTTAAAGCCTGGAGGAAACGGGAGAATGGAACTAAACGAAAAAGCTGAGGAACTACTGGAAACCATGTGGCTTGGCACTGAAGAGGGGAAGCAAGATTCCCTGGCTCTGGATGATTTGACGGAGACTGAAAAAGGAGCCGCAAAGCAATTGCTCAAAGCTGGCTATATAGCCCGTGACGATGCTTGGCTCAGGTTAACCAACCGAGGACGACCCGTTGCCCGAAACATAGTCAGGAGACACCGACTAGCCGAGCGTCTTCTGGCTGATGTTCTGGGCACCGCGGGTATGCTCATGCATGAAAAAGCGTGCAAATTTGAGCATTTGCTTGACCGAGGACTGGATGAAAGTATCTGTAGTTTGTTGGGACATCCCAAGATATGTCCCCACGGTAAGCCAATACCACCCGGAAGGTGCTGTCAGCAGGATCGAGCACCAGCGCCAAAACTTGTCTCTCCCCTTTCCCGGCTGGCTCAGGGGCAAAAGGGTAAGGTAGCCTATGTCTATGCACCAGAGTCAAGCCAACTGCAGAAACTGATGGCTATGGGCATTCTTCCCGGAGCACCAGTAAATCTTATTCAAGGTTTTCCCTCCTACGTCTTTAAAGTTGGTCAAACGCAGTTTGCCGTAGATAAAGAGATAGCTGATGCTATCTATGTCCGTTTGGTAGAAGAAGAGATAATTGGCGAAACAGATGAGGAACAACTACGTAGGCAGAGGCGGAGGCACGGACTAAGACAGCGCTTCGGTCAATGGTGGTCAAGGGGAAGATGATCTTGCTTAGCAAACTGAACTAGCAGAAATACAGACTTGACAAATTTTAGAAGGATTTCCTATAATTTGCACACAGAGAAAGTCTTGACAAGGTAAGAATAGAGTGTTATTATTACCACACTCACTCGTGTATCAGATAATTTGGGCAAGAGGGAGGTGGTGTCTATGAGAGTATAAGGTAGTGGTGAGGGGTTGGTAATTTAGAGTCTTAAGGAGGTAAATTGGTGAAGAAAAAAATATTATTAATTCCGCTGGTATTAGTGTTAGCTATTGGTCTGGTGGCTTATGGTTGTCCAGCCCCAGCGCCGGCACCACCTGCACCCGCCCCAGCACCAGCGCCAGCTCCAGCCCCAGCCCCGGCACCAGCGCCAGCACCTGCCCCAGCGCCAGCACCCGCCCCAGCACCTGCTCCTGCCCCAACACCGCCACCAGCTGAGGAAGTTTACAAACTCAGGCTGCAGACAGCCTATGCTGCTGGTCTGGCTGGCTACCGTATCTTTGAGAGGTGGGCAGGCACGATGGAAGAGATGAGTGGTGGGCGTCTTGACATTGAAACCTATCCCGAAGGTGGAGTAGTAGGTACCTTTGACCTGTTTGATGCTGCTATGGCGGGAACCGTTGACGGATGGCTCTGCTGGCCCCAGTACTGGCCGGGCAAGCATCCCTTAGCCGTCTACATTAGCTCTTATCCCTACGGGCTTGATATGGCGTGGATGTGGGAGTGCTGGTTCTATAACATGGGTGGCATTGACCTCGCCCGGCAGGACTATGACCGCTTCGGTCTGTACTATGTGGCTCCCATCCAGACCGGTCCCAATTATGCCCACTCCGTAAAGCCCCTTGACGAAATGGAAGACTGGAATGGGCTGAAGTGCCGATACCCCGGTGGTATGATTGCCGAAATCTATGAAAAAGCCGGAGCTTCAGTAATTATTCTACCCGGCGGTGAGATTTACACGGCGATGGCTACCGGCGTTATTGAGCTGGGTGAGTATGTCGGACATGCCATGAACCGGGAGCTCGGTCTGCACGAGGTTGGTAAGTATATTATCGGTCCGGGACAAATGCATCAGCCGGTAGACTTGCAAGCCTTCGTCATGAATAAGAATAGCTGGAACAAGCTGCCCGCAGACCTCCAGCTTCTGCTTACTATAGGGGCTGAGGACTACTCCTGGAGCATGCACCGCAATATCATGAGCTCTGACCTCGTTGCCCTCCAGTGGATGGTTAACGAATACGGCAATGTCTACATGGAGCTACCTGCCGCTGAGCGTGCTAAATTCAGAAAGATCTCCGTTGAGCTGTGGCACAAGTGGGCGGCGGACGATACTTCCATGCAGGCAGTACGGTCGCAAATCTTGCTCATGGATGCCGTTGGTCTCCTTGAGTTCCCCGGCATTAAGGAGGAGGTAGAAAAGTACTTCCCCGGCTTACTTGCTGAAGGAGTGAAGGGCAAGATTGTAGAAGACTACTGGCTTGGGACCGTGGTGGAATAAAGGTCTAAGCCCTTAATTCTGATGGCAAAGGGATAGGCGGGGGAGAGGAAGGGTAGCCAATCCCCCGCCTTCCTTTGGACGATCAAACGATAAAGTCAGCATTTGACGGTAAAGTACCCGTTTAGGGTTGCGGAGAAGGCGAGGGAGAGGAAGAATAACCAATCCTTCGCTTCTTGTTGACAATTAAGGATTAATAAAGATAGAATGTGATGGCAAAGAGCCTATTCACCGTGGAGGAAGGAGATGAGTGAAGCGGAAGCAAAGCCAACGGAGAAAATGACCAAAGCGGAAATAATAGGCTGGGTGGTGGGATGGATATTTTTCCTTGCTTACCCGGTAATGGTGGCGATACATTTTCTTTTCATTCGTAAAGGTTTTTAGAGCTGCGAGGGGACTGCATTGCTGAATAAGGTAATAAAGCCTGTATTAGCTACTATTGACGCCATAAGTGTAAACACCGGAAAGCTTTTCAGCTGGTTGATACTGGCATTAGTTGGCATAATAGTCATTGAGGTATTTAGAAGGTATGCATTGAACGCCCCGATAATGGGCGTTCAGGATGCGACTTGTGCTTACTTTGGTGCTTATTACACTATGGCGGGCGCCTATACCCTTTGGGCTGCGGGGCATGTCCGTGTGGACGTACTGTGGGCGTTGGCGCCACCGCGGGGAAGAGCCATTATGGACTCCATTACTTTTCCCTTTTTTGTTATCTTTCTTGTTGGAATGATCTACACCGGCTGGCAGTTTGGCATGATGGCTACCTATATAACAGGAGTCGGCTGGAACCTGGAGGTTGACCAATC
Source organism: Dehalococcoidales bacterium (assembly GCA_046760985.1). Lineage (GTDB taxonomy): Bacteria > Chloroflexota > Dehalococcoidia > Dehalococcoidales > RBG-16-60-22 > JBHIFE01. The sequence continues at coordinate 2,514 of JBHIFE010000036.1, read as the reverse complement.
CCACATGCGCCTGCCTCTCTACCCGGCGAAGTGGACGATATTCATCGGTAGCGTTTTGTTACTGTTTCAGGGAGTGGCTAAATTCGTTCGTGACCTTAAGTTTGGTTTCACCGGAAAGGAGCTTGGGTGAGCATTGAGCTTATTAGCATACTTATGATCGGCTCCCTGATGGTGCTCTTACTCGCCGGGGTGCCGGTTGCTTTTGCCACCGGCAGTCTGGCAGTATTATTTACCTTTTTCATTTGGGGTCCTGCTGGTTTAACTCAGATTGCCATTCGGGTCTGGGGCTTAATGTATCAGTATCTCCTCTTTGCTATTCCCCTGTTTATCTTTCTAGCCAGTATGCTCCAGCAGGCTGGCATCGTTGAGGACATGTATGAAACTATCCGGGAGTGGACCGGTCGACTGCGGGGTGGACTGGCGATAGCCACGGTGTTAGCCAGCACCATGCTGGCGGCTATCGTTGGCATCATCGGGGCGGCGGTGGTTACTATGGGACTTATCGCCCTGCCGTCTATGCTGGAACACAAATACAACAAGAACTTAGCCATGGGGGCGGTCATGGCGGGGGGAACCCTGGGAATCCTTATTCCGCCCAGCATATTGTTCCTCCTTTACGCCTTGGTTGCCGGAACATCGGCGGGGAAACTGTTTGCCGGGGGCATCATGCCCGGTCTTGTCCTCTCTGCGATTTATAATATTTACATACTGATAAGGTGCTACCTCAACCCGGCAATGGGTCCCGGTCTTTCCGAAGAAGAGAGGGCATTGATTACTTGGAGGATTAAGTTATTTCACCTGCTGCGGATATCCTTCCCGGTTGCCCTTGTCTTCCTGGTTTTGGGCTCAATCTTTTTGGGAGTAGCCAGCATCACCGAGGCGGCTGGCGTCGGTGCTTTCGGTGCCATAGTGGCGGCGGCTATGAGGCGCCGGCTTACCTGGCAAGCTATGAAGACAGCCAGCTACCAGACGGTTAGGGTTACTGCTATGGTTCTGTGGACAGTCTTCGGTGCTCTATCTTTAGTTACTTTCTACATTGCCATAGGCGGCGACGAGTTTGTCACCGGGATAGTACTCGACCTGGGGCTGGGTAAGTGGGGCACTTTCTGGCTGATAATGATTGTCCTCATCATTCTGGGGATGTTCCTGGACTGGGTTGGCATCATGTACCTGGCGGTGCCCATCTTCCTTCCTGTAATCAAGGGGTTTGGCTTTGACCTGTTATGGTTCGGCATCATTTACAATGTCAACATGCAGATGTCCTTCTTGAGCCCGCCCTTTGGCTACGCCCTGTTCTATCTGAAAGGAGTCGCCCCTCCCGAAATAACCATGTGGGAAATTATCAAGTCTGCCTTACCCTTCCTCGGTCTTCAGTTTATCGGCTTGATTATTTGTGTTATCTATCCCCCAATATGTACTTGGCTCCCCAATATTGTATTTGCCCCGGGTAGATTCGGAGTATAGCCAAGACACGAGCAATATCGGCTAAAGCTACCTTCTGGAAGAAAATCCACGGTCACTAATCTGATTCTGTCGGTTAAGGGGTAGCTATTCCTGACAAACTTGATGCAGTAGGAACTTCGTGTTAAAATACAATTGAGATTTCCGTGAAGGGGACACCGTGAGACTGGATCTCAACGGTGTCTTTCTTAAACCGGGCTTTGAAGGCAGGAGTGACGACATAAAAGATACCAAACTTTATATCCCGCCTGTTTTCCGCATCATCAGTGACAATATCGCCAAGTGGGGGAACCCTCTCGGCTTGAAAAAGAGCGACTGCGCTTCTTGGGCTAATGGTCTTCAGCTTCCCACCAAGGGCAAAACCATCCTCTATACCGGTTGTGAATACCAGATGACCGCCTATATTCATTCTCTGGTAGAGGTTTTGCAGAAGGTGAAGTTTAAGGACACTCTGTTCTCTGCGTTTAGGGGACTGCAGACAGTTAGTGGAAAGATCGGGGTAGACTTAACCAAGGTCTACACTCGTGTAACTGGTGAGGAGAGCGAGACTTATAACCGCCTGGTGCGAATGGCGGCTTTGACCCTACGGAAGTTGGGCATAGATTTCGCCTACCTTGACGGGGAACTCTATAGCGGGGCTCTACTTTATGAGTATGGTCTTTTTAAAGAGGTAAAGGAGCAGGCGAAGCGAGTAGCCAACCAGTTTAGGGAGGCAGGGGTAGCCAGGATAATTACCCTTACCCCCCATTCCGCTGAAATCTTCCAGCAAGTGTATCCCGGGTTTATTGACAGCTTTAATTTTGAGGTTATCCCTTATCCAAGCATTGTAGCCGAAGCTTTAAATAAGCTGGAAACTAGGCTGTCTTTGCCGGAACCGTTAACCGTGACTCTTCACGACCCCTGCCACCTAGCCAGGTCACTAAAGGTGACTGAGGCGCCTAGGCAGGTTCTTCAAACCATCACCAATCTGGACTTCAGGGAGGTGGAGTCAAATAAGGAGTTAACCGGTTGCTGTGGGGCACCTTGCGAAACAATATTCCCGGAACTCTCTGA
>JBHIFE010000035.1:0-13487 GCA_046760985.1 Dehalococcoidales bacterium | reverse complement strand
AGGAGAGTCAAAGAGAGGCGAAGCCTCTCTTATATATCCATTCCCCCTTCCCCTTATCAAGGGGAAGGGGGATAAAGGGGGATGGGGTTATTAAATAAAATTTAAAGGGGGGTGAGGTTAATAAACAATTTCTATAAATGACTGCAGATTAGCCGGAATTTTCAACAGGCTCGTCTTGATAGACCCTTCTTGCCCAATCAATAAATTCTTCGTTGCTGGAAAACTCTAGATAAAGATTCTCGGAAAATACAACATATACCTGGGGATCAGGCAATTCATCCTTCAAATGATTGAACCAGTGGTTAAGCGCTAGAGAAATCTCCTGAGTCCCGAAACCGCCCATGTCAGAGAAGGGAGTCCAGTAACGACCGGTTATGTCAAAAATGCTGAGCTGGTCACCCTCGTTCAGGATGGCAACAGCAACATGGGCTTTGGGGTTGGAACCGGCGGTTTGAATCCCTATTACACAAACGGGGAACTTTCTCTGATTATAATTCAGCAGCATGCTGGTTAACAGCACCGATATGTCTTCACAGTCCCCCGTCCCGTCCCTTATCGTCTCCGCCGGCGTCCGCCAGAAGTCATATCCCCATTCCAAGGTTCCAGTTACCGATTCGGGGAGAATGGGAGTGGGGCTGTCCAGGCTGTATTTGATATTCCTCATTGTCCACTGGTACAGGCTGGCATAATCGTGCCAGAGCTCTTCCTCAGAATAACCGTCGGTAATTTCCTGCACCTTGGCGACAACTTCCGGGTCATCCGGATTAATTAAGCGCTGACCGTCTTGCCTGAAGCCCAATCGCAGGTTTATTTGGTCTCTCAAGCTGACATAGCTACTAAGCATCTGGTCTCGCTCCGCTTTGAGACTGTCCATTTCTGGCTGGATAGCATTGAGTTGGGCAGTGGTGTCATTTAATCTATGCCACAAAATTCCGTCAAAGACAAGTGAAATCACCAGCAGAACCGCTGCCCCAATGAACAATTTTTTCCACAAGCCCTGCACCATCTTAACCCTTCAAAGCTCCCATAGCCTTGGGATTTCTGTAAATGGATTATAGCACGGTGTAGCTGAAGGCACAACTTAGCCTATTAGGTAACCCTCCCCCCCTTCCTCAAATTATAAACTCTAACTTCCAAATAGTAAACAAACCCTTTTGGTGAAATTCTAATATCTAAGCACCAAATCCTAAACAAATTCTAATTTCTAAATTCCAAATTCAAAACCGTTTGGGTCATTTGGTCATTAGTGCTTTGTATTTGTTTAGAGTTTCGTGCTTTGTGTTTAGTATTTCCCTTTAGGGCTTTGGTCATTTGATATTGTTTAGAGTTTAGAAATTAGTATTTAGTACTTTATAGAAGGAGCTTCGCACCTCTTAAACACCCCCCTTCCCCTCTCCTCCAAAAGCTGTTATAGTTTTATGGATGCGTTACGCCATTATTGCTGATATTCATTCTAATCTGGCTGCTTTTGAAGCCGTGCTGGCGGACATCGGGCAGCGGGGAGGGGTGGAGGAAATCTGGTGTCTCGGGGATATTGTCGGTTATGGTCCCGACCCTCATCAGTGTATTGAGCTTCTGCGACAGTATAAGCATGTCTGCATTGCCGGCAATCACGATTGGGCAGCTATCGGCAAGATAGATACCGCCAATTTTAATCCTGATGCCGCTGCCGCTGCACAATGGACTACCCGCCAACTGACCCCAAAGGATACAAAGTATCTGCAGAATTTGCCCCTGACTATGGAGAAAGATGGTTTTACTCTAGCCCACGGCAGCCCCAGGCAACCTATCTGGGAGTATATTCTATCCACCAGCCTCGCCCGGGAAAATTTTGCCTTTTTCCAGTCGCCATATTGCCTCATCGGTCATTCCCATGTGCCTCTGGTCTTCAGGGATGAAGATGGTTCCTGTTCCTTCAGCCCGCTCTCACCCGATGGTGGACTGACGCTGGGCAGGAGCCGATTAATCATCAATCCCGGTGGTGTCGGTCAACCCCGCGATGGCGACCCCCGCGCCAGCTACGCCATCTACGAGAGTGAAAACAAGTTAATCAAGCTCTACCGCATTCCTTATGACATTAATGCCACCCAGACCAGAATGATGCAGAACGGATTGCCCATACGCTTAATAGTTCGCCTCAGTTACGGAATGTAACCATTGAGGGTGTTTAAGAGGGGGCGCTAGCCCCTCTTCTATTCATAAACCCTTCTCCTTTACATAACTAGAAAAACAATTCCTAGCTAATTAGCTTTGAATTGTTTCCCGTCAAAAAATTAGTCCTTTAACCCCGTGAGAGCGATAAACAATACCCGTTCCCCAGCTTGACAAAGTGGCAGATACGGATTAGGATTTTTCTGAGGTCGTGCTAGACGGGGAGCTAGCGGTGCCCTGAACCTGCAACCCGCTACAGCAGGGTTGAATTCCTGTTTGAGGCTCTTGTCTGGTAGGACTACTTAGACTAAGTAGTGTTGAAGGCTGGGTCCTATGCAGCGGAAGGCTATGAATCCCGTCAGGTCTGAGAGGAAGCAGCGGTAAATAGTAGTTTCTGGGTGCCGTAGGGTTACCTGGTTGGAGCTGGCTGGCTTAAGCAAGCTATTGGGCAGAGTCAAGGGCAGGTGCACGACCTCCCGAGTTTTCTGAGAAGGGCATGTTTAGAACAAGCTGAGTATGGTAATCCCTGATTTGCCAGATATAGAAATGAAGCGGTTTATCGAGGAGGTTTATCGGGAGCCTTACTCCCTTATAAGCAATAATTGCATTCATAAATCAGTCAAAATTGCCAAAAATGCACGGGAGTTAGTCAAAGAGGCTCGCTTGGTTGTTTGCTGGTCTATAGCCCGATGGAAAATGCTCAAAGGATTTCCAACGATACAACCACACATGTATGTCGAAGTGGAAGGGAAAAGGGTTGACGTTTCTTTAGACCCGCACCATGAAGAAATATATTGCAAAAACACCGAGAAGATTATCTTACTCCCGGTAAAGCTACCAAAACTATGTTTGGAGAGGGTGAAGAGGGAATAAAGGTGACCGAGAAAGTAGCCTCTAGAAAGCATCACTCGGAAATGGAGTCACTTCTGACTCAAACCCGGAGGATGCTACGCTATTTTGACCTTAAAGCGAGAAAGAGACTGGGGCAGCACTTCCTTATTGATGGGGAGGTGCTACACCTTATTACTTCAGCCGCAGAGCTTACCCCGGCTGATATTATCCTGGAAATAGGACCCGGGCTGGGTATTCTGACCAAAGAACTAGCCAGGCAAGCCGGCTGGGTTATTGCTGTTGAACTGGATAGCAAACTGGCTGCCGTCTTGAAGAAGACGCTGGCTTCTTTTGATAATGTTACCATCATCAACGAGGATATACTCCACCTTGACCCAGCAACTTTATTACGAGAGCAAAAAACGAAACTCACCCCAGCAGTCGGTCCCTACAAGGTAGTAGCTAACCTTCCCTACTATATTACCTCTCCCGTCCTGCGCCATTTTCTTGAGGCTTCGGTCAAGCCAGAAATGATGATAGTCATGGTGCAAAAGGAGGTGGCTGAAGCTATCGTCGCTGAGCCCGGTCAGCGAAGTGTGCTGAGTATCAGTGTGCAGCTTTACGGGAAACCAAAAATTGTCAGCTACGTGCCAGCTCGGTCTTTCTATCCAGCACCAGAGGTTGACTCAGCCCTACTGCGGATAGACCTCTACTCACAGCCACCAGTGGCAGTATCGGATGAAAAGGGCTTTTTTGAGCTGGTAAGGGCTGGTTTTACCGCCTCCCGCAAGCAGATAGTCAATTCTTTAGCTCAAGGTCTGCGACTGCCTAAGATTGAAGTCTTAGCCTTATTAGAGAGGGCAAATATAGTGCCGCAACGGCGGGCGGAAACTTTGACCCTTGAGGAGTGGGCACGACTGTGGCAGGAATTTGCCCGAGACAAGAAAGAAGAGAAATAACATGCTTACGGTTCTGGCACCAGCTAAGTTAAATTTAACCCTTGAGGTTTTAGCCAAACGCCCCGATGGCTATCATGAAATCCGCAGTGTTATCCAGACCATAAATCTGTGTGACCACCTCCGCTTCCAGTTAAGCCAGAAGGTCACCTTTAAATCCGATGCTCTAGATTGGGCTGCAGAAAAGAGTCTGGTATCCAAGGCAGTCAGTTTACTTCAGGAAACTACCAGTTGTTCTAAAGGGGTAACTATAGAAGTCAGCAAGCGTATTCCCCTGATGTCGGGGTTGGGTGGCGATAGCAGTGATGCTGTCGCCACCTTGCGAGGACTAAATAAGCTCTGGGCATTAGACTTACCACAAGGTAAGCTGCTTGAGTTAGCTACTCAGTTGGGCTCGGATGTAGCTTTCTTTCTTTACGGTGCCACGGCTCTGGTTGAGGGAAGGGGGGAGAGGGTAACCCCATTACCTCCACTATCCCGTAGGTGGGTTATCCTGGTGGTGCCCAATGTGCCCAGGGTGCCAGGAAAGACAAAACAACTCTATGCCAGTCTTAAAGCCAGTCATTACACTGATGGTCAGATTACGGAGAGACTGGTAGCAGCACTCAGGGAAGGGAGAGAACCTTCCCCTTTATTTAATACCTTTGAGAATGTAGCCTTTACCCAGTTCCCAGAGCTAAAGGTGTATCGGGAGCATCTGGTTAAGGCTGGTGCCGAGAATATCCAGCTAGCCGGATCGGGACCGACTCTATTCACCCTGGTAAAGGAGAAGACCCCGGCTGAGGAGCTATATAATCGTTGCCACCAGCAAGGACTGGAAACGTATCTGACTGATACTTTTAGCTATCATAGACGAAATAGAATGAAGCACCTTATAATTAATCGGTAATTTGGTAAAAGGGGGAATTAAATGGGCGATACACAACAGAATCTGCAGGCTGCTTTTGCTGGAGAAAGCCAAGCCAATCGTCGCTACCTGTTCTTTGCTGATAAGGCGGATAAAGAGGGTCATCCCCAAATAGCCAGACTATTTCGTGCCGCAGCTGAAGCGGAAACGGTTCATGCCTACAATCACCTCAGGACTACAGGTGGCATAAAGTCAACCAAGGATAATCTAGAAGTGGCTATCAGCGGGGAGCACTACGAATTCACCAAGATGTATCCCGGCTTTATTGAGCAGGCTAAAGCAGAAAATAATAAAGCAGCTGAAAGTGGTTTTACCTGGGCTAACGAGGTGGAGAAGATCCACCATGAACTCTATCAAAACGCCCTTAAAGCTCTTGAGACAGGAAAACAACTAAAAGAAGAACCTTACTTTATCTGCCAGGTCTGTGGTTATACTGTCGCTGGGGAAGCTCCAAATGAATGCCCCATCTGCCGCGCCCCCCGAACTAGATTCAAGCGTATAGATTAGGGGGCTTTATCTAACCACCCTTTGACCAAATTTTCCTCCCCACGCTTGGAGGTTACCTTCCCATCCAGCCTAGCCTCGCGGAGGCGATTCAGTATTTCTTTGATACGGGGACCGGGGGCTACTCCCATCTCTTTCAAATCGTCACCAGTAAGTGCAGGTTTAATATAACGAAGCTTATGGAGAAATAAGTCAATGTGCTGGCGAGCCACCGGGGAGTCAGTAGCTAGCGAATTAGCTACAATTGCTGGCGTGGAGTAGCCATGAAGGAGAGAATAAATACTACTCAGGGTGAGTTCAGGATTAGCCAGCGCCTTAAGCTTGGTTTTAATGTCAATAGCATCCCGCAGTGTTTGGGCAACTGATTTGGGTAATCTGAGGTAGGAAATCAACTGTTCATTTTCCTTACTACTCAGAGGATAAGTTAGCAGAGCCAAGTAAAGCCCAACCGGTGGCAAATCAGGTGAGGTTAGCTGCCGCACCTGCTCGAATTTTCCCGCCACCCAGTCATTGCCCTTTAATAATGGGTGCAGTTTGGCTAACACCCCGAGCTCCTCAGCCCGGCGCAGGATTTTCTCCGGATATTCCTCCCTCAATATAAGCTCCAGTTCGTGCCGTATTCGGTCACCACTAATGCTGTCCAACGAGGCTATGTCTCGTTTAAGCAGCTCTAATGTAACTGGCTCCAGCTGAAAGTTTAGCCGTTGCTCATAGCGCAAACCACGCCAGATACGAGTGGCATCATCAATAAAGCTCTTTTCGTGCAGCACCCGGATAAGCTTATGCTCAAGGTCGTTCCTGCCACCGTAAAGGTCAAGGAGCTCGCCGTAGCGGCTGGGATTAAGCTTAATAGCCATGGTATTAATAGTGAAATCACGGCGAAAAAGGTCGTCCTTAATAGAGCCGGGTTTCACAGTTGGCAGCGCCCCGGGCTTGGCATAGCTCTCAGAGCGGGCAGTAGCCAAGTCAACACTCCACTTATCCCATTGCAGTTTAGCCGTACCAAAGCGGGGATGAGTTATAATTTTCCCCTGCGTTACACTTATTAGCTGCTGTGCCAGATTTACGGCATCACCTTCCACCACCAGGTCAAGGTCAAAGTTAGTTCGCCCTAGAAGCAAATCGCGGATGACCCCACCGACAAGGTATAGCTTCTGCCCTCGCCTTTGAGCCACCTCACCGGCTACCTGCATAATGTTAACCAGCTCGGCGGGCAACTGCTTTTCCATTTTGCTGGCTAGGTTAATAATCTCAGCCATTGTAGTCCAAATTATAGCACAGGTCGTCCTTAGTTATTGATTCAGGTTAGGTAGATAATGGCGACACCGCCAACAATCATGGCAGTAGCCACAAATCGCAAGACTAGCATCCCTTTACCCGGTTGCCATTCCAAGAACCCAGGCAAGACACGACTCAAAATGAGGGCGAATACAACCACGAATATAGGACGGCTACTGGCAATAGTTGAGACCAGTGAGACAAGCCCTCTTTCCAGTGCCCAGAATAGTAACACTGAGCCCGTTGGGGCAAATATCTCATCAAGAATGATCAAGACTATAGTTGAGCTCTTTTGTTTTAGGTTACCCAGCTGACTGAGAATATGGGGGCGCACTGAGACCAGCAAGAAGATACCCGATATGCAAAATGCGGTGAGAGAAAACATGTTCCAGAATGAGATGTAGGTCAGGGCATACTTGCTGGTTATATCAGCCAAGGCGAGAAGCAGACTGGAACCAAAAAGAAGTATGAGTGGCTTGCCCAGCCAGATGGTAGTGCCGGTGGAACCCTGTCTAATCGATATCATTACTGCCCCGGCTACCACAATAATTATTGCCAGCCAGTGCAAGTAAGTCAGGGTTTCCCCAAGTAACGGCACAGCAATAATCGCCACGAAAATGGGATAGGTATAGACCACCGGAATAACCCGTGATACCTCCTCCCTTCTAAGATTATAAAGTATAAGGGTGATAGCAGCAGTGCGGAATATGCCTGAAGCTACTGCTACTAGTATTGGCAATACACTGACGCCTTCAGGCAAGGGAATTAGATAAAACGATAACAAAGCATAAGCGAAGTGAAAAATACCCACTGGCAGCAGAAATGCCCGTAGTCCCGGCATCCGTTTAGAGAGAAGATGACTGTCAAGTGTGTTGACCACCGCAAAGGTGGCGGTAGACAGTATCGCCACACTAGCCCAGTTCATCAGTTAAGCTTACACCATCCCCGCCAAAATGCAAAGTTAATAAACGATTCCCCCATTTGTTATTTATCTGACATCTTCGTATAATAGACTCCATAAAAGGGATAAATTATGAAAGTAGTCTCAATTGTGGGCATGCCCGGCTCTGGCAAAACGGAAGTTGCCCAGGTATTTGAGGAGAATGGCTTCACCAGAATAAGATTCGGTGACGTGACCGATGAGGAAATAAAGAAGAGGGGCTTAGAGCTGAACGAAAAAAATGAACGCCATATTAGAGAACTGCTCAGGCAAGAATATGGAATGTCAGCTTATGCCCAGCTTAATCTACCCCGGATTGATTCTGCCGGGAAACATTCAGACATAGTAATTGACGGGCTTTACTCCTGGGAGGAATACACCTTTCTGAAAAACTATTACGGGGAAAATTTTTATGTAGTCGCTGTCTGGTCATCGCCAAGAACAAGGTATGCTCGACTGACCAGTAGAATAAACCGCCAACTAACACCAGAAGAAGCTATTAGTCGTGACTGGGCAGAAATAGAGAATACTAACAAGGGCGGACCGATTGCCATCGCTGATTTTACTGTTATAAACGAATCTTCGCTGGAGAACCTGAGGAAGGAAGTAAGAAAGATTATCTCCAAATTAAGATAAAAATTTTTTAGGAAACAATTCGTAGCTGGGTAGATAGGAATTGTTTCCAACGTTATGTAAAGGACTAACTTTTAGATGAAGAAGGTAAGAAGGCGAAAAAGACTGGATATTGATGAGTATTTTCTGAAAATAGCTTCAGTGGTCGCTGAGCGCTCAACCTGCCGACGGCATAATGTCGGAGCAGTAGCGGTAAGGGATAAACATATACTGGCTACAGGCTACAATGGGGCTCCTTCTGGAGCTAAGGACTGCCTTGAGCTTGGGTGTCTCCGGGATGAACTGGGTATCCCGTCAGGGACAAGGCAGGAAATCTGCCGGGGTATTCATGCCGAGCAGAATGTAATTGTACAGGCTGGCCTGCATGGTGTCAGCCTTGAGGGTAGTAGTATTTATGCCACACATACTCCGTGCAATCAATGTGCCAAGATGCTGGTCAATGCCAAAATAAAACGGTTTGTCAGCTTTGGCAGATACAATGATGCCGCCTTCATAGAACTGTTCCAAGAAGCTGGGATAGAAGTGGATATCAGAGAAAAACCACCGTCCAGAATAAAATTCCTAGACTAATATGGCTATTGTTTATTGACTTACCTCTTCTATTTTTAGTGACCCCATCCCCCCTTTACTCTTAACAAGGTGACCTCACCCCCTGTGTCCCCCTCTCCTTGACAAGGAGAGGGGGAAGATTTTGAAAAGAGGGGCTGACGCCCCTCTTCAACGCCCCTGATTATTGCTCTAAAGTAGAGGCTTCGCCTCCCTTTGACTCTCCTTTGGTATCTCTCCTTTAATTTTCATCTGATTGGAGTTATTTATCTACCTCACCCCCTTAATCCCCCTCTCCTTCAAAGGAGAGGGGGAAGGGTTTAGAGAGAGGGGCGTAGCCCCTCTCAGACTCCCCTTATGATATTTGCTCCTAAAAGTAGATTTGGGGAAGAATTGCTCAGGCGATTGATTTTCATCGCCAGCTATGCTTAAATTGAGAAGAGGGAAAGGAGCCGATAGGTGGATAATTTAACGTTATCAGTTGCTCACCGAGATGTGCTGGGGAAGAAAACCAGATTCTTACGCCGCCAGGGGATTACCCCAGTCCACCTCTTTGGACATAATGTCAAGTCACTGGCGCTACAGTGCGATACCACCCAGCTACAGCACATTATCGCTCGGGCGGGAATGACCAAACTTATTACTCTTGAGATTAAAGACGATAAGCACCCGAGGAGCGTATTCATCCGTGAAATCCAACGGGATGCAGTCGGCAGGCAACTGCTTCATGTTGACTTCTACCAGGTGAAAAAGGGAGAAAAGATAGCTGTAGAGGTCCCCATTGTTTTAGTTGGCGAAGCCCCGGCAATGAAAGAGAAGGGACGCATGCTAACTCACGGTATCACCAGCTTGAGTATTGAGTGCCTGCCGGACAGGGTTCCACCCCAGATAGAGGTTGACCTGAGTCCTCTGGAAGAATTAGAGCAGGCAATTCATGTCCGGGATATTGTCCTTAGCCCGGAGATTACGGTTAATGCCGACCCTGACCAGCTAGTAGTTAAAGTCAGTAAAGCGATTGTAAAGGAAGAGATAGTGGAAGAGGTGGTGGCTGAAGAAGAGGTAGTTGAGGAAGAAGTCGAGGCGGAAGCCAGAGCCGAAGCGCCAACTGAAGAGGAAGCAGAAAAGCCACCCGGCGAGTCATAAATTGAGGAGTAACCTCACCCCCTTTAGGTTTTTATCAGATAACTCCATCCCCTGTGGAGGGGGATTAAATCCCCCTTAGTCCCCCTTTACAAAGGAGGGAAACTGACTTCCCCTTTAGTTGAACTAACTCAGGTGGTTCTGCTATAATTTGGCGATGATTATTGACTTCCACACCCATGTATTTCCACCCCAGATAAAGAAAAATCGCAGCCAGTATATTGATAATGACCCCGGTTTTGCCCTTCTCTACTCCAAGAAGGAAGCCAAGCTCGCTACCACCGAGGAACTAATTGCCAGCATGGATAAAGCCGGCATTGATATTTCAGTTATTGTCAATACCGGCTGGACTACGCACGAACTGTGTGTGGAAACCAACGACTACATCTTAGAATCAATAGCCCGCTATCCCCAGCGCTTGATAGGTTTTTGTGCCGTTCAACCACAATCACCTGAAGCCGCTGTAGCTGAAATTGAGCGCTGTGTCAAAGGGGGGGTAAAGGGAGTTGGTGAGATAAGACCGGATATGCAACTCTTTGACTTGACCGATGAAGAAGCCATGCAGCCGGTGGTTGAGTTATTAAGGAAGCACAAGCTGATTCTGCTTACCCACGCCTCAGAACCGGTGGGGCATGACTATCCGGGCAAGGGAATCGTGACTCCGGACAGGCTCTACCCCTTTATTACCAGCTTTCCCGACCTAACCATAGTCTGCGCCCACTGGGGTGGGGGGTTACCCTTCTATGCGCTAATGCCAGAGGTAAAACAGGCGATGAAGAACATCTATTTTGATACCGCTGCTTCGCCCTATCTGTACAGTCCTCAGGTATATAATCAGGTTATCCAACTTGTCGGGGCTGACAAAATTCTTTTCGGTAGTGATTATCCGCTGCTGGCACAGAGTCAGGTGCTTCAGGAAATTAACTCCACCGATTTGGCTGAAGAAGCGAAGAATCTGATTCTATCCGGTAATGCCCAGAAGCTGCTGAATATTTAGGACGCCTAAATTATGGAACAAGTCCGCTCATTTATTGCCATTGAGCTACCCGATGAGGTAAAGTCGGGACTCGCCCAGCTACAGGCTCAGCTAAAAACCGGTAAGCAACCTCCGGTGAAGTGGGTTGACCCCTATAGTATCCACCTGACACTAAAGTTTCTGGGCAATATCGCCTTAGATAAGATTGACCAGATAACCGGGGCAATAGAAGCAGCCGCACAGGGAGTGCCACCCTTTCAGCTGGAAGTCAAGGGCTTGGGCGCTTTCCCCAATTTGAGACGGGTTCAGGTAGTCTGGGTAGGGGTAAGTGGGGAGGTAGCCCGGCTTAGCCAGCTTCAGCAACGCATTGAGTCCAATCTGAAGCCTCTCGGCTTTGCTCCAGAGTCACGACCATTTACGCCTCATTTGACCCTGGCTCGTCTTCGGGAACGAGCCTCATTGGATGACCGGCAAAGTGTTGGTCAGCTCATCGCCAGTGTCAAGTTTGAAGCTGTTTATGCCTTCAAAGTAGATTCTGTCAGCCTGATGAGGAGCCAGCTGACTAGGGAGGGTGCCATTTATAGTCGGCTCAGTTCAGTCGGATTAAGTCAAAGTCGTGATTAGAATTGAAGCGCCCAAATAAAATCTGTGGAGTGGAATAATGAAAATTGTAAAGATTGGTGATGTTAAAGCTGAGGAAAGTACCAGCAAAATCTTCAGGGGTAAGGCAAGTATACAGAGCATTATTGGCGAGAGCGAAGATGAACTTCGGGTTATCGTGGTGAATTTTAGTCCCGGTAGCGTGAATGTATTTCATACTCATACCTTTGACCAAGTGTTATACGTTACTGAAGGAACTGGAATAGTGGCAACCGAGAACGAAGAAGCAATAGTGACACCGGGCACCATCATCTTCATTCCGGCAGGCGAAAAACACTGGCATGGAGCTACCAAGGATTCGGCGTTTTCGCATATTGCGGTAATGCCACCGGGAAAGACCAGCTTCTGAAGCAAACATTTTACTTCCTTAAATGTTTTCGGTTAAGAGAGCCCTTGTCAACCACCGCTAATTAAGTGTATACTAAAGAAAATTTTGGTTGGGAGGAGGACCTCATGGAACAATTCAATTTCCCCAAGTGTCAGAAGTGCCAGTCTGGAGACCTGGTACCCCTATCAGATTTTGGCAGCCAAGGGGCGTCTATTCTCTATAAAGCATGGGTTTGCACCAATCCTGATTGCGGTTTCAACCTGAAAATCAGGAATGGTGATGTTTATCTCAATGAACCCATTATGAGTGGAGCACTCCACAATACCCGTGCCCGATAAAGTATCGGTAATTCACTTGAAGCCTTAGATTATGGACGGTAAATGTGCTTCCTCGGGTAGCTAAACTCAAGGGGATAGCACTGGATCTGTTGTTTCCACAGTATTGTATTGGCTGTGGCAAGGAAGGTGAATTTCTTTGTTATTCTTGCTGCCAGTCACTCCCCCGAATTTCACCTCCGCTTTGTCCCAAATGTGGCAGACCTCAACCCAGCGGCATATTCTGTCCCAGTTGCGTTAGCTGGTCAGCAAAAATAGATGGCATTCGCTCCCCATTTCGGTTTGAGGGAGTAATGCGTCAGGCTATTCATCAGCTAAAGTACCAAAACCTTAGAGCCTTGGCTCTACCTTTAGCCAAGCTGTTGCAGGATTATCTCCTCACCAACCCTTTGCCCGCAGAGGTTCTGGTGCCAGTGCCACTGCATCAGAAACGATTGAGGGAGCGCGGCTACAACCAATCCAGCCTACTGGCTCGGCAGTTAGGCAAACTTGCCAGTTTACCGGTGGTAGATGACTGCCTTGTCCGCCAGCGGCATACACCCCCACAAGCCAGAACATCAACTGTTGAGGAACGGCAAAGCAATGTAGCTGATGCCTTTACCTGTCGTGACCACAGATTGAGGAATAAGAAAGTGCTACTCATAGATGATGTCTCTACCTCCGGAGCCACTCTTGATGCCTGTGCTGCAGCACTAAAAGCATTCGGAGCCACTTCAGTATGGGGACTGGTGATGGCAAGAGAGATTTGATTGACGGGGGTAAAAAGATGGAGCTACAGATAACCAGTAAAAAGACGGAGCTAACGCCCCAACTGCGTCGCTACATTGAGCGCAAGTTAGGCAAGCTAAGTCGTCATCTACCCAATATTATTGAGTCCAAGGTAGAAATTGCTGAAGAGAAGACAAAGTCTCCCCAGCAACACTTTATAGTGCGAGCAACAGTAGCCGGTAGCCGTACCTGGCTGCACAGTGAGGAAAGGGGGGAAGACCTGTTTACCGCTATTGATAAGATAGCCACAACTATGACCCGTCAACTGGAGCACTATAAGGGGAAGCTATATGAAAAGGGAAGGGGCAGCTCGCTTGCCCGAGCTGAATTTAGCCAAGAAACAGAGACAGTACAACCTATCCGAAAAGTGGTCAAGGTCAAGCGATTTGCCATTAAGCCAATGTCAGTGGCTGAAGCCGCCGAGCAGATGGAGCTTTTAGGTCATGATTTCTTCCTGTTCTTTAATGCCGATAATGAAGAGCTTAACCTGTTATACCGGCGTAAGGATGGTAACTACGGTCTGATTGAGCCTGA
>JBHIFE010000034.1:0-13520 GCA_046760985.1 Dehalococcoidales bacterium | reverse complement strand
TAACTGGCGACAATACCCGGGAAGAGTACCACTGACATAGCAAAGATAAGTGGTATCATCCCGGCGCTGTTTACCCGCAGTGGAATATGAGTTGTTCCTGATTGTCGGTACATACGACCACTACGAAATACACTGCGAGCATATTGTACCGGAATGCGCCGATGTGCCTCGGTAAAGATAACAATTACCACAATTGTGATTAAAACTATGAGAACATAAATAGCTAGACCGCCAAAGTTTTCCCTAGCTAGGAAGCCTTGACCGATCATTTCCGGTAGGCGGGCGACGATACCGCCAAATATTATTATTGAGATGCCGTTACCAATACCATGGTTAGTAATAAGCTCACCTAACCAGACTAAGAATATGGTACCAGCTACCATTGATAGAACCATGGCTGCCGTTGGCAGTGTGGCAGCGCTACTGATAACACCCTCCCGCTGGAGGTAAACTAACTGTCCATAGCCCTGAATAGAAGCTAACGGCACGACCAACCAGTGGGTAATCAGATTAATCTTTTGTCTACCTGTCTCTCCTTCTCGAGAAAGAGCTTGTAATCGAGGGATAACTGGCACCAGTAGCATCATAATAATTGAAGCTGTGATATAGGGATAGACCCCCATAGCTGCCACGCTGAGCCGCCTCATGGCGCCACCACTAAACAGGTCAAGCATACCCAATAGGGCATTGCGCTCGAACAAAGCTTGTAAGGCATCAAGGTCTACCCCGGGAAGAGGCACATGAGCCACGAAGCGAAAGACTACCAGTATACCTACAGTGAAGAGAATCCGGCGCCTTAAATCAGGCAAACTGAAAGCATCAATCATTGCCTGCAGCAATCGTGGCTTACCTTGCCTTGGCCGCATACTCCACCTCCTCGACTTTACCCCCGGCTGCCTCTATCTTGGCTTTAGCTGCTGCTGAGAACTTGTTTGCCTTTACCAAAAGAGGATGATTAATCTCACCATTAGCTAGAATCTTAATCGGATGTCGCAGTGATTTTACCACCCCGGCAGCTACCAGTTTTTCTGGCGTTACTTCACTTCCAGATTCAAAGATATTAAGTTTATCTATATTAACAATATTGTACTCCGTCCGAAAAATATTGGCAAAGCCACGCTTTTGGGGTAGGCGCTTGATTAAAGGCAACTGCCCACCTTCAAAGCCCGGGCGCAACCTATGCCCAGTTCGGGACTTCTGTCCTTTTAAGCCCCGTCCGGAGTAGGTGCCATGACCACTACCATTCCCCCGCCCCACTCGTTTCCTGGCTCGCTTAGAGCCGGGGGGTGGGGAGAGAGTATTCTGCCTCATGAACTTTCCTCCTCCACCTTAACTAGATGCTTCACTTTATTAATCATGCCCCGAATTGCCATTGAGTTATCATGGACAACGCTCTGATTTAGCCGATGAAGCCCAAGAGCGGCTAGGGTTCTCCTCTGATTTTCCCGATAACCAATGCTGCTTTTAATCCAGGTGATGCGCAGCTTAGCCACTGGTTACCGTCTCCTCCTTGATATTGGTTGCCTTGCGTTTGGCTACTTCTTCTTTCGGCTCTCTGAGCTGGCTGAGGGCGAGCATTGTTGCCTTGGCTACATTGATGTGGTTCGAGCTACCCAACGATTTAGTCAGAACATCCTTGATGCCACATGCCTCAAGTACCGCCCGAATGCTACCACCAGCAATAACACCGGTACCTGGTGCAGCTGGTTTTAGCAGCACCTTGGCGGCACCAAACCTCACCGTCATTTCATGGGGGATGGTGGTTCCACTTAGTGGTACTTTAATCAAATTCTTTCTGGCAAGGGCTCCACCTTTACTAATTGCTGCTGGCACTTCATTAGCTTTGCCAATGCCAAGCCCCACATATCCATTACCATCCCCGGTAACCACCAGAGCACTAAATCTGAGGCGCTTGCCCCCTTTCATTACCTTAGCTACACGATTAATAGCTATTAGCTTATCGTTTAGGCTCAGTTCAGTTGTATCTATCTGGCTTATTGGTTTCTTCATTAGACTCGGTCTCTCAGAACTTTAATCCACCTTGTCGGGCTGCCTCGGCTAGGCTTTTAACCCTGCCCTGATATTTATAGCCGCCACGGTCAAAGGCTACTTGATTTATTCCCTTACTCAAGGCTCGTTTAGCTATTATGGCACCAACAAGCTCTGCCTGGCTTGTCTTTACTTTGCCATCTGTCTCATTTCTTATTTCTGGGTCAAGGGTTGAGGCTGAGACTAAGGTATGCCCTTGTGAGTCATCAATAACTTGAGCATAAATATGGTTTAGGCTACGAAAAACACACAAACGGGGTCTAGGGGTTGTGCCCTTCACCTTAAATCTAACTCGTCTATGTCTTCGGTAGCGCGCTAATCTTGGCTCAATTTTTCCCATGGTTACTTCTTCCCGACAACCTTACCAGCTTTACCTGGCTTAAGGCGAACTAGCTCCCCGGCATATCTAATGCCCTTACCTTTATAGGCATCGGGGGGACGAATTGCCCGAATTCTAGCTGCCATCTCGCCAACTGCTTCCTTATTGATTCCGGTGACTTTAATCCGGTTTGTTCCCTCTGTAGCCAAGGATACGCCGGGTATCGGTGACACCTCCACCGGATGAGAGTGCCCAACGCGAAGTACTAGCTTATCCCCAACTTTTTCCGCTCGGTAACCAACACCTACTATTTCCAGAATCTTCTCAAAGCCCTTGCTTACTCCCTCCACCATATTAGCTAAAAGACTCCGTGTCAGTCCGTGTAAGGAACGATGTATCTTACTATCACTGGGTCGTGATACGGTTAAGCTATTATTGTGCAGGGTAATTGTCATATCTGGGTTTAAGTGGCGACTAAGCTCCCCCTTGGGACCGGTTACGGTAACTTTGTCCCCCTTAATATTCACTTTCACACTCGGTGGCACAGTTATTGGCATCCGTCCTATTCTTGACATAATGTATCACTCCCAAGTAAGCTTACCATACATAACATAACAACTCACCGCCAACTCCTAGGCGCCAGGCTTGCTGCCCCGTTTTCACCCCCTTAGAGGTAGAAACAATGGCAATGCCTAATCCACCATAGACACGGGGTATCTCTTTCTTTTGCACATATACCCTTAATCCGGGCTTACTCACTCGTTCTAATCCAGAAATAACCGACTGCTTATTATCATCATATTTAAGGTGAATCTTAATTACACGTTGTGGCTTACCTCTAAGCACCTCATAATCAGTAATAAAGCCCTCTTCCTTGAGGATTTTAGTAATTGAGAGCTTTGTTCTCGAAGTCGGTACCAATACATAATCATGTCTTGCCATAATGGCATTGCGTATTCGAGTTAGCATATCAGCTATCGGGTCAGAGACAGTCATATCTATTTTTTAATCCTTTCACCAGCTTGATTTTCTCACTCCGGGAAGTTGACCAGCGAGTGCTAGTTTACGAAAACAAATACGGCACAAGCCAAATTTACGGATATAGGCACGAGGTCGACCACACAGATAACACCGATTATGTTGCTGCACTCTATATTTAGCCGGACGTTTAGACTTTACAATCTTTGACTTCTTAGCCACTCCTACTCCATTAATCCTTAGCGAAAGGCATGCCTAGTAATTCCAGCAGGTGCCTGCCTTCCTCGGCGGTTTTAGCCGTAGTAATAATTGATATTTCTAATCCCCGTACTTTATCTATCTTGTCATAATCAATTTCAGGAAAGAAGATTTGTTCTTTAAGCCCCAGAGTGTAGTTGCCCTGCCCATCAAAGGAGTCTGGGGAAACTCCTTGAAATTCACGCACCCGGGGCAAGACCGCGTTTACCAGCTTGTCAAAGAAGTGATACATACGCTCTCCACGTAAGGTCACCTTTAATCCGATAGGCATCTCCTTCCTTAACCTAAAGGCAGCAATAGATTTCTTGGCACGGGTAATTACCGGATGTTGCCCGGAAATGGTAGCCAAGTCGCTTTCGGCGGCTTCTAGAGCCTTGGCATCCTGAATCGCTTCGCCTAACCCAATATTAAGCACTATCTTTTCCAAGCGGGGTACTTGCATTATATTTTTATAACCGTAACGCTCCATAAGAGTGGGAATAACTTCTTTTCTATACCTTTCCTTCAATCGTGACATCTAATCGATCACCTCATTGCAAGAGCGACAAATTCGAACCTTTCTGCCATCCTCTAAAAAGCGAAAGCCGATCCGAGTAGGATGATTACACTTATTGCAGAGCAGCATAACATTAGATACATGAATGGGCGCTTCCAAATCTATTATGCCCGCCTGCCTAACCTGCCCTCTTGCCCTGGAGTGCTTCTTAATAAAATTAATACCTTCAACTAATACCCGCTGCTTCTTGGGGTAAGCAAAGCGCACTTTGCCCTTTTTGCCTCTATCCTTACCAGCAATAACTAATACAGAATCATTCTTTCTAATTTTCACAGTCAGCTTACCTCACAAAACTTCAGGCGCCAGCGAAATAATCTTGGTAAAATTCTTGTCCCTTAGCTCCCTGGCTACCGGTCCGAATATTCTGGTTCCTTTGGGGTTATTTTTATCAGTAAGAATCACGGCAGCATTTTCATCAAACCTAATATAAGAGCCATCAGGACGACGGTAGGGTTGAGCGGTGCGAACGACGACCGCCCTGACCACGTCTCCTTTTTTCATGGCGGCTCCGGGGATAGCTCGCTTGACTGAAGCCACAATGATGTCACCCACTCGAGCATATTTCTTCCTTGTGCCACCTAACACGTTAATGCACATAATTTCTCGAGCACCGGTATTATCAGCTGCCTTAATTCTGGAATAGGGCTGAATCATCTCACTATACCTAAATCTTAGGTTATTTCCTTTGGTTGAACCTCGGCTACTTCTCCTTTGGTTATTATCTCCGCCACTCGCCACCGCTTGTGTCTTGAAAGCGGGCGGGTTTCTACAATTCTTACCATATCTCCGAGCCGACACTCATTTTTTTCATCATGAGCTTTATACTTAACTGCTCTTCGGATTGTTTTCTTATATAATGGATGACGCATGGGTGTTTCTACTGCGACAACCACAGTCTTATCCATCCGGTTACTGACTACACGACCAAACCTGGTTTTACGCTTCCCTTCCATAATCTTACCTTATACCTAATTCCTTTTCCCTCATTATGGTCTTAAATCGGGCAATCTTCTTCTTAACCATCCTAACTTCACGATGGTTTACCAGCTGTCTGGTGGCTAGGCGAAAGCGGAGGTTGAAAAGCTCTTGGTAAGCTTCCTCCAGTTGCTTTGCCATTTCTTCAGGGCTTAGGGCTCGAAATTCTTCAACCTTCAACTTGGTTCAACTCCCTATTTTGTAGAATCACTGCTAGGGGCTACGCCAGTTTCCCTTACCACAAATCTGGTGGGTATCGGAAGCTTCTGCGAAGCAAGGCGTATCGCCTCTTTAGCCGTTTTCTCGCCAACCCCCGCCATTTCAAATAGGATTCTCCCTGGTTTCACTACAGCTACCCAGTGGTCCGGGGCACCTTTGCCACTACCCATGCGGGTCTCCGCTGGTTTTTTAGTGACCGGTTTATCCGGAAAAACGCGTATCCAGACCTTCCCACCACGGCGAATATGACGAGTAATAGCCCGCCGGGCAGCTTCAATTTGTCGACTGGTAATCCAGGCTGACTCTAATGCTTGCAAACCGAAATCACCAAAGATGGTTGTATTACCTGCCTGGGCGCTGCCCCGGCGACGCCCCTTATGGGCTTTGCGATATTTTACCCTTTTAGGTTGTAGCATTCTTCTTCTCTTTCTCCGTTTCTGCTGCCGGACTTGCCTTCGTCGCTCTTCTTTTTGCCGGCTTCTCTTCTGGTTTTACTTCAGCCGCTACTGGCTCAGTCGGCTTTTCTTCTGGTTCTGCGGCGACTGCCTTCTTCGCCCTTTTTCTTTTTGTCGCCTTTTCTTCTGGTTTTATTTCAGCCGCTGCTACCTCAGCTGGCTTTTCTTCCGGTTCTGCGGCGACTGCCTTTTTCACTCTTCTTCTTTTTGCTGGTTTTTCTTCTGGTTTTACTTCAGGTGTCACCTCAGCAGTTTTAACTGCTACCGGTTCAGCTGGCTTTTCTAGCGGCTCAGTAGTAGTGCCGAGCTCTACCTCTGCCTCCTTGCCGATGGCTAGCTCAGCAGGCATCTCCTCGATTTCTAGTCTCTTAGGTTCGGGGAGGATTTCCCCCTTGTATACCCAGACTTTTACTCCAATCCGACCTAAGGTAGTGTGTGCCTCAGTAAAACCATAATCAATATCAGCCCGCAGTGTATGCAATGGTACTTGTCCTTCATGCATAGTCTGGCGACGAGCTATCTCGGCACTGCCCAATCTACCGGAGCAACTGACTCTTATTCCCTTAGCGCCAGCCTGAATGGTGCGGAAAATCGCCTGTTTCATTGCTCTTCGGTAGGCAACACGGCGTTGGATCTGTTCAGCTATCGTTTTGGCTACCAAATAAGCGTCGAGCTCTGGCTGCCGAATCTCCTGAATATTTAATCTAACTCTCTTCCCAAGGAGTTTTTCCAGACGAAGCCTTAGTTCGTCAACTCGCTGTCCTCCCCGTCCGATGACAATACCCGGTCGAGCAGTATGGATATTTACTGTTACGTCTTTTGCCTGACGCTCAATCTCCACCAGAGAGATAGCTGCGTCAGAATACCAAGACTCAATAGCCCGCCGAAGCTTTAGGTCTTCCTGCAGGGACTCAGTATAATGGGTGTCAGCATACCACTTTGCCTGCCAATCCTGTATGACACCAATTCTAAAACCTCTTGGATGAACCTTATGTCCCAATTACTCCTCCCGCTCGGCAACAATGACTGTAATATGGCTAGAACGTTTGCGGATGGGGCTGACTCGTCCTCGAGCCCGGGGGCGATACCTCCTCAGAGTTTGAGCCTCATCAGCAAAGATATTTATAATCTTTAAATCTGAAGGTGACATCTGGAAATTATTCTCGGCATTAGCCGCCGCTGACTTCACTACCTTGGCAACAACCCGGGCATTCGGCGTTGGGGCAAACCTGAGTATGGTCAGTGCCTCCTCCACCTTCTTGCCCCGCACCATATCTACTAGCGGGCGTATTTTATGAGCCGATATCCCGGTATTTTTGGCTACTGCTCTTACTTCCATTTTATATCCTAGCTAAAGCCTACTTTTTCCTTGGCTGGGTAGTTCTTTCTGACTTGGTGGTGTGACCCCTAAAGGTTCGAGTTAAAGCAAACTCACCTAATTTGTGCCCCACCATATTTTCCGTAATAAAGATAGGCACATGTCTTCTGCCATCATGCACCCCAATAGTAAGCCCTACCATCTGGGGCAGAATGGTGGATGAGCGTGACCAGGTCTTTATTACCGACTTCTGACCGGAGCGGATAACTGTCTCCACCTTTTTAAGCAGTTTGGCATCAATATATGGTCCTTTCTTAATTGACCTTGACATTTCTCCCCCTATTTACCTCTACGCTTAATAATCATTTTGTCTGAAGCTTTTGGTTTGCGGGTTCTATACCCTAGAGCTGGTTTACCCCACGGTGTTTTGGGTTCAGGTAAGCCTACTGGACTTCTGCCCTCGCCACCCCCATGAGGATGGTCACGGGGACTCATCGCTGAGCCCCTCACTGTGGGTCGCCAGCCTAATAATCGTTTGCGACCCGCCTTGCCCAACTTGATATTTTGATGGTCGACATTCCCTATCTGTCCGATGGTAGCCAAGCAATCTCCGTGAATACGCCGCATCTCTCCAGATGGTAATCGAACCAGGGCATATTCACCTTCCTTTACCATTAGCTGAGCCGCTGCCCCGGCACTCCGCACCAGTTGTCCACCTTTCCCCCTCTCCAGTTCAATATTATGGATTAGACTGCCAGTCGGGATTAGCTTCAAGGGTAAAGCATTCCCCGGCTTTACTTCAGCATCGCTGCCCGACATTACGATATCTCTGATACTGAGTTCCATTGGGGCAAGGATATAGCGCTTTTCCCCATCAGCATAGTAAATGAGGGCAATACGTGCCGAGCGGTTGGGATCATATTCAATAGCTGCCACCCTGCCCGGAACGCCAATCTTATCTCGCTTGAAGTCAATAATGCGGAGCCTCCGCTTCACACCACCGCCTCGGTGGCGAACCGTTATTCTCCCTTGTTTATTACGTCCTCCCCGCTTCTTCAGAGGTAAGAGCAGCGATTTTTCTGGCTTATCCTTAGTTATTTCTTCAAAAGTAGGGCTGCTCATCCCCCGTCTGCCGGGAGAGGTTGGACGATGTATCTTTAATGCCACTCAGCTTCCCCCTTCTCTAGACTCCTTCAAAGATTTCTATTTTATCCCCTGGCCGGAGGCTGACGATTGCCTTTTTCCAGGATTGAGTTAGTACTCGTCGTCTCCCCACCCTGCGCATTTTGCCCGGCACGGTGGTCACATTAACTGTGGTCACCTTGACCTTAAATGCTTTTTCCACCGCCTGTTTAATCTGGTGCTTGTTAGCCTCTTTAGCCACCTCAAAGGCATATTTACCTTGGGCTTGAAGGGTGGTATTCTTCTCGGTTATCAATGGACGACGCAATACCTCATAAAGATGCATGCTTCACCCCTTGAGCCGGTCTCTCTCCCCATAGCTGCTCGGCTTTGCGCACCGCATTTACTGTCATAAGTAATATCTTATAAGAAAGGATGTCAAGCACATTGAGAAGATTGGCTGGCATTGTCTTGATTCCTTTTAGATTACGAGCTGATTTAATCACACTATCCTCTGGTTCCGAGGTAACGATAAGAGCTGAAGAATCCGCCCCGAGGGCGGTCAAAATCTGTAGCATCTTCTTAGTTTTGGGCTCTTTAAGCTTCAATTCCTTTAAGACCTTTAACTCTTCGTCTCTAGCCTTTGCCGAAAGGGCACACCTCAGGGCTAGTTGGCGCATCTTTTTTGGCATCGCCTGCCGATAGCTTCTCGGGTGAGGACCAAAAGCGATACCACCCCCCCGACGTAGCGGTGAGCGCCGGCTACCTGCCCGAGCGAAGCCAGTGCCCTTCTGCCGAAACAGCTTCCCACTACTACCAGAAACTTCGCTCCTGGTTTTAGTGGAAGCGGTTCCCTGGCGGGCGTTTGCCTGCTGCCTCACCATTGCCTGATGCACTACTACCTCATTAAACGGTACGGCAAAAACTTGGTCGCTTATTTCAATGTGTTCAACCACTTCCCCGGTAAGGTTGTAAACTGGAACTTGCACTTCCTTACCTCCCCCTGTCTGACTTCCTTATCAGTAGTAAACCATTCCTGCTCCCGGGTACGGCTCCCTTAACCAGCAATAGGTTGCGGGCAGGGTCAGCTTCAAATACCTCTAGATTGCGCACCGTCATTTGCCTATTCCCCATATGCCCTGCCATACGCAATCCTTTAAATACCCTACCCGGAGAGGTAGTGGCACCGATAGAGCCCGGGGCGCGATGTCGGTCGGACTGTCCGTGTGATTTGGGTCCACCAGCAAAATGGTGGCGTTTGACCACACCAGCGAAGCCCTTACCTTTTGACACTCCGGTGATATTAACCAGGTCACCGACCTTAAGCAGACTAACATCAATCTTTTGCCCAACTTTGACAGCTTTAATATCATCTAATTTGAATTCTCGTAAATACTTAAACTGTTTTATCCCCTTGCCCTGTCCTCGCTGAGGGGACTTGGCTTGTTTGACTTCACCAAAACCAAGCTGAACTGCATTATAGCCATCTTTAGCTACGGTTTTCACTTGGGTTACCGTGCATGGTCCAGCTTCAATGGCGGTTACTGCCTCCACTTTACCATCGTCCCTAAATATTTGGGACATGCCTAGTTTCTTGCCGATAATCCCTTGTGTCATATCTTTAGCTACTCTATAACTTA
The DNA here is from genome assembly GCA_046760985.1 of Dehalococcoidales bacterium. GTDB lineage: Bacteria > Chloroflexota > Dehalococcoidia > Dehalococcoidales > RBG-16-60-22 > JBHIFE01. The sequence goes on along the minus strand of JBHIFE010000034.1, from coordinate 3,631 downwards.
ATATCTATTTCAACCCCTGAGGGTAAGTTCAGCTTGGTCAACTCATCTATGGTTTTGGAAGTGGTCTCAATAATATCAATAATACGTTTATGAGTTCGAATCTCAAACTGCTCCTGTGAGTCCTTATCTATAAAAGGGGAACGGATAACACTGAACTTCTGAATATGAGTCGGTAGAGGTACTGGTCCAACAACAACTGCCCCGGTACGCTCAACTGCCTCCACAATCTGCCGAGCTGATTGGTCAACTATTTTATGGTCAAAACCCTTTAACTTGATGCGAATCTTTTGCTTAGCCATATCTTTTACCCGCAACTTTTTCGCTAATCTGGTCGGTGAGTTCGGCTGGTACTTCTTTATACCGGTAAAATTCCATGGAATATGTTGCTCTACCCTGGGTTAGTGACCTGAGTCTGGTGGCATAGCCAAAAGTCTCAGCTAAGGGTATAAAGCAATGGATAACATACATTTCACCTTGGGTATCAATAACCTCAATATGTCCCCTCTTGGAATTGAGGTCACCGATGACATCGCCAAGAAACTGTTCCGGGGTAACCACTTCCAGCTTCATAATTGGCTCCAGAAGGACGGGTTTAGCCTTTTTGACGCCTTCTCTTAGTGCCATTGAGCCTGCCATCTTAAAAGCCATCTCTGAAGAATCAACCTCGTGATAACTACCGTCATAAAGGGTAACTTTAGTATCAACTACTGGGTAGCCAGCTAAGACCCCGGTCTCCATAGCTTCTTTGATGCCAAGCTCAACCGCCGGGATGAATTGCTTGGGGATACTTGCACCTCTAATAGAATCTACAAACTGAAAGCCGCTGCCGCGCTCTGCTGGCTCAAGCTCAAGATAGACGTGACCATATTGACCACGGCCCCCGGTTTGCCGAACAAATTTCCCTTCAGCTCGCACTGGCACAGTAATTGTCTCCTTATAGGCAACCCGCGGTTTGCCTACCTTTGCTCCCACCCCGAATTCACTGACTAATCGGCTGACTATGACCTCCAGGTGAAGTTCACCCATGCCTGAAATAATTGTTTGTCCGGTCTCCTGATTGTAAACTACCCTAAAGGTAGGGTCCTCTTCGGTCAGTTTTTGCAAGGCTTCTCCCATTTTGTCTTGGTCAGCCCTTGTTTTAGGCTCAATGGCAATAGAGAGCACCGGCTCAGGGAAGCGGATAGATTCGAGAAGCAGTGGTTGAGAGGACTCGCATAGGGTATCACCGGTGAAAGTATTCTTAAGACCCAGTGTGGCGACAATGGCTCCAGTGTCGGCTTCGGTTACCTCTTCACGACGATTGGCATGCATTAGTAGTAGTCGCCCGATGCGCTCCCGCTTGCTGCGGGTGGCATTAAATACCTGCTTGCCTACGCCTACCCTGCCTGAATATACTCTAAAATAAACCAGCCTACCAACAAAAGGGTCGGAAACTACCTTGAAGGCTAGTGCTGAAAATGGACTCTCATCGCTGGCAGGGCGGGTGACTTCAGTTCCTTGTCGGGTATCAATGGCTCGTATTGGTGGCATATCTAGCGGGGAGGGCAAATAGCTTACAATAGCATCAAGTAATGGCTGGATACCTTTGTTTCTCAGTGCACTGCCACAAAGAATAGGCACCCCCGTGTTGGCTAAGGTTACTCTTCTTAAAGCTTGTCTTAACATAGTGGCGGTGATGTTACTGCCCTCAAGATAAGCTTCCATAATCTGGTCATCGCTTTCTGCCAATTTTTCAATTAAGGCTTGTCGAAATTCGGCACACATTGCCTGTTCTGATGGCGGAATAGCTACCTCCTGGGGGTCTGAATCAGGCTCCCCGTCAAAGTACCATGCCTTATTCTCCACCAGGTCAATAATGCCCTCATAAGACTCGCCACCGCCTAAAGGAAGTTGTATTGGTAGGGGTCTGGCTTTCAATCTTTGTTCAATCATGGATAAGGTTCGGTGAAAATTGGCACCTACTCGATCCATCTTATTGATAAAGCAAATTCTGGGTACAAGGTAGCGGTCAGCCTGTCGCCATACTGTCTCGGATTGAGCCTCAACTCCAGCCACACCATCAAAAACCACCACCCCACCATCTAGCACTCTAAGACTGCGTTCCACTTCAGCGGTAAAATCCACATGCCCCGGGGTATCAATAATATTGATGCGGTGGTCCTGCCAGTAACAAATGGTAGCCGCTGCGGTGATGGTAATGCCACGGGCTCGCTCCTGCTCCATCCAGTCCATTACCGCAGTGCCTTCATCCACCTCACCAATCTTGTAGGTACGTCCGGTATAATATAGTATTCTTTCGGTGACAGTGGTCTTACCGGCATCAATGTGGGCGATAATGCCTATATTTCTGATTTGTTCTAAAGGAAAACTTCTAGGCATAGTTCTATCCTCTACTGGTATTGGGCTTCTTACTACAGTGCTAATAGGATAACCTCTCACCATCTATAGTGGGCAAAAGCTCTGTTAGCTTCAGCCATTTTATGAGTGTCTTCGCGTTTTTTAATGGTTGCTCCTTGCCCTTGGAAGGCATCAGCAAGTTCAGCGGCTAGTTTCTCAGCCATAGATTTGCCTTTCCTGGCTTTGGCTGATTTTAGTAGCCAGCGTAAAGCTAGGAAGAGACCGCGGTCAGGGTGAACTTCCACTGGCACTTGATAGGTAGCTCCACCAACACGGCGTGGTTTAACCTCAAGCATAGGGGTAGCATTCTTCACCGCCTGTTCCAAAGCAGTAACCGGGTCCTTTGACACCTGCTGTTCTAATAACTGCAGGGCACCATATGTAATCCTCTCTGCTGTCCTCTTTTTACCACGCATCATTACTTTATTAATCAACTTAGCTACGGTTACGTTATGGTACTTAGCATCAGGGGGTATTTCTCTTTTTATCGCTCGGGCTCGTCTTGGCATTTTTGGCTCCTATGTTTCGCTAATCTCTGCCCTTTCTTTGCTCAGTTTACTTCCATACTTACTACGACCCTGACGACGGTTAGCCACACCGCTTGCATCCAGTGCTCCTCGGACAATATGGTAGCGAACACCGGGTAGGTCTTTCACCCGCCCCCCACGAATCAGGACAACGGAGTGTTCCTGTAACTCGTGCCCCTCGCCAGGGATATAGGCGGTTACTTCCATCCCGTTAGTTAGCCTTACTCTAGCTATTTTACGCAATGCCGAATTGGGCTTTTTCGGGGTAGTGGTCTTAACCTGGGTGCAAACCCCTCGCTTTTGCGGCGAGCCCTTTCCCTCCATCATCCTATTCTTTAAAGCGTTGAAGGTAAAGCGCAACGCTGGCGATTTGGTCTTCTTGACCACCTTCTTGCGCCCCTTTCGGATAAGCTGATTAATAGTTGGCAATCATTTCCTCCTGCCTTACAATTTTAATGGATGAGCTCAGGCTCATCCAAAAAAGTATAGTGATAGATTGAACACTATATTTCAATCTATCAGCTATAGCTGAATACCAAGCGCTAAAATTTAAATATAGCATAAATAGAAATTAATTGTCAACAGAGGGTGGTTTTTTCGGCTCGCCTTTTCTATTTAAGGTGCTATTTAGTTTGTGTTATACTGAAGTAATGCCAGCGTAGCTCAGGGGTAGAGCAGCGGTTTCGTAAACCGCCGGTCGTCAGTTC
>JBHIFE010000033.1:0-14012 GCA_046760985.1 Dehalococcoidales bacterium | reverse complement strand
TTGAGGAGGGATCGCATAGTGGTCTAGTGCGGGCGCCTGCTAAGCGCTTACCCTGGGAAACCGGGGTCGTGGGTTCAAATCCCACTCCCTCCGCCATAAGAAGTGACATACCCCCTAATAAGGGGTATTATTATTAACAGGTAAGGAAAAGTATGCATCAATACTATATCTGGACCATTGGCTGCCAGATGAATAAGGCGGAATCGGAGCGACTGGGTAGTTACCTAGAACAACTGGGCTACCAAGCTACCGATACTGCTGAGGAAGCTACCACTATAGTGCTTAATAGTTGTGTGGTGCGCCAGAGCGCGGAGAACCGCGTCATTAATAAGCTTAATGCTCTTAAATCACTGAAGGGAAGACAGCCAGGAATGACTCTGGCGGTTACTGGCTGTTTGGTAAACTCTGAAGTTGACCAACTTAAGAAGAGCTTCCCCTATGTTGACTACTTCTTTAAGCCCGGAGACTACCCTCCGTGGCTGGAAAAAACCGGGACGGTACCAGTATTACCCCAGCACCCCTCCCCCAGTGTCTTCGTCCCCATCATTCAGGGCTGTAATAACTTTTGCTCCTATTGCATTGTCCCCTACCGTCGTGGTCGGGAAAAAAGTCGGAATATATCCGAAATAGCTTGCGAAGTCAAGGAACTAGTGTCCCGCGGGGTAAAAGAGGTTATCCTGCTGGGGCAAAATGTGGATTCATACGGGCATGACCTGCCGGACAAACCAGAGCTGGCTGACCTACTGAGTGAACTGAATACTATAAACGGGCTGACGCGCATACGTTTCCTGACCAATCACCCCAAGGACATGAGCCACAAGCTCATTGAGGCAATGGCTTCCCTAGACAAAGTCTGCGAGCAGGTAAGTCTCCCGGTTCAGTCAGGCAGCAACGATATTTTAAAGGCGATGAGACGGGGTTATACCGTAGAGCAATACCGAGAGCTGGTCACCCAGATACGCAGTAAAGTACCCGGGATAGCCTTAAGCACTGATGTTATTGTTGGCTTTCCTTCAGAAAGTGCCTATCAGTTTCAGGAAACGGTTAATTTACTCTCTGAGCTAAGGTTTGATAAAGTCCATGTAGCTGCCTATTCACCAAGACCGGGAACCATAGCCTCCAGAGAATTTGAGGATAATATCCCGCCGACTGAGAAGAAAGAGCGATTAAATGCAATTGAGTCACTCCAGGAGAAAATTGCCACTGAAATTAATGCCCGACTATTAGGTAAGACCGTTGAAGTTCTAGTGGACGGAAAGGTAAAAGGTAAATGGCAGGGGCGCACCCGCACTGATAAACTGGTGTTCTTCGGTGACGACGATAATTGCCTGGGACAACTGATGAATATCAGAGTTAATAGGACCAGTCCCTGGTCACTGCAAGGTGAGTTAATCAAGACTAACTAAATAAGGAGGGAAAATGTTAAAGGGGTTAATAGTAGGATTGCTTGTCGCTCTTTTACTGTTTATCGGCGGCTGTGCTCCATCACCGGAGGCTGAGGGAGGATTTGACTGGACAATAATTATCCTTCTGCTATTGATGGTTGCTATTTTCTATGTCCTCCTCATCAGACCACAGCGTAAGCGACAGAAGCAACACGATGAATTAGTGCAAGAACTGCGAAAGGGTGACAATGTAATTACCGCCGGTGGAATTTACGGGGTAATTGAAAGTATCAGTGATGAGAGTGTCGTCCTGAAAGTAGAATCAGGAGCGACCATCAGGATAGCTAAAGGCAGTGTAATCAGCCGACGAGAGAAATAGGGATTGTTTAGCAACTTTATACCGGCTAATTAATTAAAGTGGTAGAAGTAATCAAATGGCTTATTATGACTATATCATAGTGGGTAGTGGTATTGCCGGGCTATATACTGCTCTACTGGCAAAAGAGCAGGGGAGCGTGCTGGTGATAACCAAAGGCAGTATTGATGACTGCAACACTAAATATGCCCAGGGGGGTATCGCTGCTGCCATAGGCAGAGGTGATTCCCCTGAGCTTCACTTTCAGGATACCATAGCCGCTGGAGGTGGTCTGTGTAATGAAGAGGCGGTACGTATCTTAGTCAATGAAGCCCCGGCTCGCATCGCTGAACTCGTCAACTTTGGGGTACCCTTTGACACCCTTGATGGAGAGATTGCCCTGACTATGGAGGCAGCTCATAGTGTTCCGCGTATCTTACATGCTGGTGGGGATGCCACTGGCGAACACATTGAAGTTACGCTGAGCAAACAGGTACGCTCAGCTAAAATCAAGCTACTTGAAGATTGCCTGGCTATTGAGATTCTGGTGGAAAAGGGAGTAGTTAGGGGAATAAAAGCCCTTGACTGCCGCACTGGCTCTATTGAGGAATTTGAGTGTCATTCCCTAATTCTGGCTACCGGTGGTGCCGGGCAGCTATTTAAGTTCAATACTAACTCCGATATAGCTACCGGTGACGGCATCGCCCTCGCCTTTAAAGCCGGGGCAGAGATTGTTGATATGGAGTTTTTCCAGTTCCACCCCACCGCCCTGAGCCTGCCCGGGGTAACCCCCTTCCTTATATCTGAAGCTGTCAGGGGTGAAGGAGGGATACTACGCAATGTGGATGGCTATCGCTTCATGCCTGACTACACACCAGAAGGCGAGCTGGCACCCCGTGACATAGTAACCCGCAGTATATTATATGAAATGAAAAAAACAGGTTCAGATAGAGTCTTCATTGATGTTACCCACTTATCAGCTTATGTTATCACCACCCGTTTCCCTAACATCTACCGGTTCTGTCTGGCTCATGGCTTAGATATTACTAAAGAGCTAGTACCGGTGGCACCAGCCGCCCACTATATGATGGGTGGTATCAAGACCAATACCTGGGGAGAAACCAATATTGCCGGATTATTCGCCACTGGTGAAGTTGCCTGCACTGGGGTACATGGGGCAAATCGGTTAGCGTCAAACTCAATGCTTGAAGTGGTTGTATTCAGTAAGAGAATTGTGGAAAAAACCAGAAAAGGGATTAAGCAAAGGACGCCCGGTGTTACCAAGGACACAGAAATTCACCACCTGTTAAGCCAGAGACAGGTTCCGGAGACTATGCCCGAAGCCAGCCTTTCTGCTTTGCAACAACTACTCGGGGATAAGGTAGGCGCCATCCGTAACCGGGAAAACCTGACCCAAGCCGCCGATATCCTGGCTGCCTGGCAAAAATCGTTACCCAAGCCTACCGACCGCCCTTCCTACGAACTGAACAACCTAGTGCTGACCGGTCGATTAGTAACCGAGGCAGCCCTTCTCCGAGAGGAAAGTCGCGGAGCTCATTTCCGGTCTGATTTCCCAAAGAGCTCCCCCCAATGGCAACGCCACATTACATTCACCGCAAAATGATAGGTCCAGCACGCTTTCCGAATGTTTAGGAGATGCTATGTCCTATGTCTTTATGAAGCTTCTGGAATCAGCCCCGGAAAGATATGATGCCGGGATTAATATCTTGACCCTGGGTAGGCTCAGACGACTGAAACAGGATATTATTGATGAATTTATTGGTAGAGGTGATAGAGTTTTAGACCTTGGCTGTGGCACCGGCAGCCTAGCCATCCTGTGTGCAGCAAAGGGAGCCGAGGTTACCGGCGTTGACCTATCCCCCAAGATGCTAGCTATCGCCCGCAGGAAAATTAATAAAACAGGGTTAGCCAAGAATATCAAGCTACTCAGAGTGAGCGCCATGGATATGGATACCGCCTTTGCTGATAACAGCTTCGATGTGATAGCCAGCACCCTGGTTTTCAGTGAGCTATCCAGGGAAGAAATAAGTTTTGTGCTGAAACAGTGCCATCGGGTTCTGAAGGCAAATGGCATCCTATTAATTGCTGACGAAATTATGCCCCAGAGCCTCTTGGCTAAGTTTCTACTATTTCTGTTCCGCCTCCCCTTTACCATAATTGCTTATATTTTCACCCAGACTACCACTCGGGCTGTTGCCAGTCTGGATGAGAACCTGAGACAAGCAAAATTCAGTATAATAAAAGTAAAAAGCTACCTTTTGGGAACAATAAGGTTATTCCAAGCCAGAAAAGTGGTAACATAAAACTGATGGATTTTATCAGGTCTTTGATTGAGACCCTTCTTAGAAGTCTCCCCTTCCCCACTAAGACCGGGCTTAGGGTCTTTGGTAAGCCTAATCAGCATTCCCCGGTATTTGTTACTGCCAACTTTGATTTGACAGTGAGAAGGGTAGCTAGGGTTCTCACCCAGAACGAGATAGATTGCTACCTTTTGGTCGTCAATACTAAGGGAATAAATGTCTGGTGTGCTGCCAAAGGGGGACATTTCACCGCTGACCAAGTAGTATCCGCCATCAAAACCTCAGACATAGGTGGGATGGTTGACCATCGTCAGCTGGTTTTGCCCCAACTCTGTGCCTCTGGAGTAAATCCTAAAGAGATTCACGATAAGACCGGGTGGCATGCTAAATTTGGTCCCGTTTATGCCCGCTATATCCCCCCATATATAAAGAACGGTTTCCAGAAAACAGCTAAAATGAATCTGGTGGAATTCCCCCTTATACAACGACTGGAGATGGCAGCGATGTGGGCATTCCCCATGACAATTCTAATCGGCATCCTGTTTGCTATACTGTGGAGGAATCTCTTGCCAGCAATCGTACCCTTAATCTGGGTATTAGCTTTACTTCTATTTACCCTTTACTTCTGGCTACCGGGTAAGCCAAGCCTGGTCACAGCGCTAGTTACTGGAGGGATGTTGGCTGTAGGTGTAGCTGCTTTCGGTCTCTTCGCCAGCCAGTGGGGTATAAAGGATATATTGATTCTGAGCCTGAGTACAGTTTTTATTGCCGGCATTATAGGTATTGACTTTCCGGGGAGTTCACCCCTGTTTCATAGTGAGTGGGTAATCTGGACTCAAGAAAGAGGACTAACTAAGGGACCGGGTCGGTTCAAGGTAGCGGTGAACCCTGAAGACTGCAATGGTTGTGGCATCTGTGTGGATGTCTGTCCACGAGGAGTTTATGAATTAGATAAAGAGACTAAAAAAGCGATTGTTTCAGAGGCAGAAAAATGCGAAAATTGTACTGCCTGCTTTAAGCAATGCCCCGAGCAGGCTATCTCTATAGGCACACCGGTTGAAAATTTTTATCAGTAGTAGTATCTATATATTATGCAGCTATCTGAAGAACAAGTTGATAATGTTATAGACCTTGCCCTGGCTGAAGATATAAGTCACGGGGATATAACTAGTGAAGTATTACTGCCACCTAACTTACAAGGTAAAGCATCTATACTAATTAAAGAAAACGGCATAGTTGCTGGTGGCGAGGTAGCCAACAAGGTTTTCCTCCGAGTTGACCCCTCACTCCAAGTAGAAGTACTTGTTAAAGACGGAACCAAAGTTCAGCCCGGAGACATAGTAGTCACTATTTCGGGTAGAGTAGCCAGTATCCTCAAAGCCGAGCGGGTAGCTCTCAATTTTCTGCAAAAACTCAGTGGCATTGCTTCACAGACAGCCAAATATGTAGCCAAAACCCGCGGCTTCGTTGTCGATATCACCGATACCCGCAAAACCACTCCCGGTCTCAGATTACTGGAGAAGTATGCGGTGCGCATGGGTGGCGGGAAAAACCACCGCCTGCACCTGGGCGAGAGCATCCTAATTAAAGATAACCATCTAGCCGCACTGCGTGCCCTGGGCATGAGCTTGAAGGACATCATTGCCAAGGCAAAACAAAATGCCCCAAAGGGAGTGACAGTTGAAGTAGAAGTTGGCACTGTCCAAGAAGCCTTAGATGCCGCTGAGGCTGGGGCTGATATAATTATGCTGGACAATATGAGCCCTGACGAAATGCACCGTGTAGTGAGCTTGCTACCAAGTCAGGTTAAGACTGAAGCCTCTGGAGGGATTACGCTGGCTAATGTACAGAGTGCGGCTAAAGCCGGAGTTAATATGATCTCCATTGGTGCTCTTACTCATTCTGCCAAAGCCCTAGACATCAGTCTTGAGCTTGAGCCACAGACCCTCAAACTCTTCTAAGTTGCCGAGAGAAAGAGACCACCAACAAATCCCGTTTGCCACATTATAAAAAACGAGGATTACGCCCCAGCAAGCAAATACCGTAGCAGTAATCCACCGCCTAAAGATAAGTCCTTAGCCACACTCTCAGAGATGAGAAATAGCTCACCATACCAAATATGGTCTACACTCCTCTTTACCTTTTTGAAACTCTTTTCAAAACTCCTTTAGGATCACTGCCCAGTAGAACAATTTCCCATGTTATAAGGGCAACAATAATTACAACAACTCCAAGTATCATTGCATCTAAGTTTATTTCAAAAAACTCTCCCCCTTCCATCAAATATCCCATCAAGTGGTCAACAAACCACATCAGTGTTGCACCCCAGAATATCAAACTTAAAAAGCCCAGCTTATATTTGTCCTCTGGAGCCTTTATATACCATATTGCAGTTGTAATTATCGCTGCCAGGGCAGCAATTATAAACCACATACGTCACCTCCTACTAAAAGGTTCATGTTCCTTAGTCGGATAGAGCTTCTGACAGAACAACTTCGTAGCTCTACCAAAAGTCCGCTCTAAATTTTAGCTCGCTTGAAGTAAGACGTTGACGAAACTCCTGCTTTTCTCTCTTTGGGCATAGCCTTAGCCTTTTCTCGTCGTTCAGCAATCATAACCATTATTGCCCAGACGACTGTTACCACTACAGCCATAGCTACACCAATTGTTGCCATCTCATGAAGCATTGCAGGTATCTCTACCGGATTTTTCATCGCTGTTAAAAATGGCGGCCAGGGGACAACCTCTCCATGCCATATATGCTCGATTGCCAACAGTATAACTCCACCCCATAATAGTTTATTCAGCCAGCTTAACCTCCGGCTCCAGCTCAACCTCCTTTTTTCAGCCTTTTCCTCACCGACTTTCCTCTCTCTCTTCTCCACAACCTTCTGCGCAACGCTTATCCCGATAGCCTCTGCCATAGGTACTAGAAAACATGCCATCCTTCTCCCTCCTTTTAATTATTACTTCAATTACCCCTCAAAATTTTCTGTTTCAGATTACGCGTGTCTCACCTCCCTTCTCAAAAAGCTCATTAAGGATAGTTGCTATTAAATGCATCTGCAACAACTTGCAATAAATAACTAAAAAAATTATTGGCTACAATTCCCACAGCGACCAAAGATTGCCAGATGCCTCAAGTCAGCACTGAATTTATACTCACGGAGCAACATGCCCTTCAGAGAAGATAGCACCGATTCGTCAAGATCAATTATCCTACCGCACTCCTGACAGACCAAATGATGATGGTGTCCTTTGTCAGCAGGGTGATATCTCACCCGGCCTCCCCCCAAGTCAGTCTCAGTCACCAAGCCAAGTCGTTTGAGAAGCTCCAGAGTGCGATAAACGGTTGAGATGTTAACATGAGGATATTTAGCTATTACCTGGGCGTAGATTTCCTCAGCGCTAATGTGGTTGTCGGTATTCTCAATAGCTGATAAAACCATCATTCGCTGTGGCGTCAACCGATACCCTTGCTCACTTAATTTACTAACTATATCTTCGTGTTGTTTCACTTAATCTATAAATAGTTCAAGAGTTAACAAAAATATACCAAAATTGAAAATTTTTTGCAAACCGTTGCAATTACAATTAATTTCTAATGCAATCTTTTTAGAATTTTTCTTTACTATCCAATAATATTGTTACCGGACCGTCATTATAGATCTCTACCTGCATATATTGCTGAAAACGTCCTGTCGCCACCTTCAAGCCGGTAGCACGAGTCTGCTCTACAACGTACTGAAATAACTCTTCAGCTTGAGCTGGCGGCGCCGCCTCAACAAAACTAGGACGCCGCCCCTTCTTGGTATCAGCCAAGAGAGTAAACTGGCTCACCAGCAGTAGCTCACCATTAATATCCAGAGCCGAAAGGTTAAATTTACCCTCTTCGTCAGAAAAAATGCGCAGGTTGGCAATTTTTTGTGCCAAATACTGCGCATCCTTTTCCGTATCTCCGTTGGCTACTCCCAGAAAAACCACCAGCCCCCTGCCTATCCTCCCCACTTCTTCGTTGCCAATACTAACTGAGGCTCTGGTAACCCGCTGCAGTAGTGCCTTCATTCAGTCTTTCCTTTTCCTTTTTCTCTGCCGGGCAATTCCTCCTTACCCTTCTCAGAATCCACATTCTTTCGGCTATCGGTAATATAGAAGCCGCTGCCTTTAAAAATAATCGGAACCGAGTGGATGACACGGCGAGCTTTCCCCTGACATTCGGGACACACAGCTACTGGCTCCTCATGAAAATTCTGCTTCCTCTCAAAACGAGTCTTACAAACACCACACTCATACTCGTAAATCGGCACTGTCTCACCTCAAACAAATTTTTCCCGACTTATTTTACAGCAACAGCTTGGCTCAGGCAAACTACGATTTTCAACGACCCTGATTATTCCCCCCTAGACTTATAAGCGAAAAAGGGGTAAAATTAAATAAATGAAAGTCTATTAGGGTAATATGTATTTAGTAGTTCAGTTTCAATTAATTATGGAAAAGAAGCACTGTGCCTGGATAAGCCAGTGCTTCTTAGATTAAGGAGGGAGCAATTATGCAGTCCAGTCTAATTGGTAAAATTGAAAAAGCCAAGCGCTACGCCCAAGAAACAGACCGGGTTACCTTCTCTGAATTCTCAGTGAAATTCCGCGGCGATAATGACAACTATAATACTGGCTATAAAGATGGTAAGTGGCATTGCTCCTGCCACTTTTTCTCAAGTTGGGGACTCTGTAGCCATACCATGGCACTGCAGAAAATCCTGAGCAATATGCTACCTTCAGAAGCCCTGACCACGCAATATGAGATTACTCAATGAATGCCACCAACTAGCCTGCCTGACATTATCAGCTTGCCCCAGTCCAACCCCAGGGAGGATGAGGTGAATTTCATCGAAAAGCTGACCAAAGCGACTCAAAAGAACAAGAGTTTACTCTGTGTTGGGCTTGACCCTGACCTGGAGCTGATGCCGGATAAAGTAAGCGTGCTTGAATTTAACCAGGCAATTATTGAGGCTACCTCCGACCTAGTATGCGCCTATAAACTTAACCTCGCCTTCTACGAAGTCCTTGAGGATGAAGGACTTAATGCTCTGAAGCACACGATTAAATGCATTCCAGAAGACATACCGGTAATAGGCGACGCTAAGCGGGGAGACATCGGTAACACGGCTAAAGCTTATGCTAGGTCTATCTTCACCAATTTGAACTTTGATGCCGCCACAGTAAACCCTTATCTGGGCTTCGACTCAATAGAGCCCTTTATCCAATACCGTGACCGAGGGGTGTTCATCCTATGCCGCACATCAAATACTGGCGCGGTTGATTTTCAGGACCTCCGCTCTGAGGTAGAGGGCAGCTATCGTCCCTTATTTGAGATAGTCGCCCTGAAAGTTAGTCAATGGAACACTTATGGTAACTTAGGTCTGGTTATTGGCGCTACCTACCCTGAGGAATTAAGGCTGATTCGCCAGAGCCACCCCGATATACCGATTCTAATACCCGGCGTCGGTGCCCAGGGTGGAGATCTGGCTTCAGCAGTTCGTTACGGGGTGGATAGTAAAGGAGAGAAAGCAATCATTAATTCCTCACGGCAAATTATATACGCCTCGCGGGAAAAAGATTTCGCCCAAGCCGCCCGCCGTGCCACCACTGAGCTACGAGAACAGATTAACTATCATCTATCTAAGCTTAGCTCGTAGCTAAATGCCAGCACCGGGGTAAAAAAGCATGGTTATGGAAATAAAACTGGGTGACGTGGTTCGCCTCAAGAAGAAGCATCCCTGTGGTAGCTATGAGTGGGAAGTGGTGAGGCTGGGGGCTGATATTGGAATTAAATGCCTAAAATGTCGCCACCGTGTCCTTCTGGAAAGAAGTGTCTTTGAGCGCAGGGTTAAACAATTTATCTCCAGAGGTGAATAATGACCCGGCGGATTATGCATATTGACCTTGATGCCTTCTTTGTCTCTGTAGAGCAGGCGCTGAATCCCGACCTCAAAGGCAAACCGGTGGTGGTCGGCGGTAAACCTGACCGACGGGGTGTGGTTGCCTCGGCTTCATACGAAGCTCGCCACTATGGGCTATATGCCGGTATGCCACTTACTACCGCCAGCCGCCTCTGCCCCCAGGCAATCTTCATTGAAGGTAACTTCCATAAATATCGTGATGCCTCACAAAAGTTTATGACCATTCTGGCTGATTTCTCCCCTTATCTGGAGCCGCTAGGTATTGATGAAGCCTATTTAGATGCCACTGGTTTTGAGTCTATTCATGGCTCAATCAGGCAAATGGCAGTAGCCATAAAACAGCGAATTAAAGACGAACTGGGGCTTTGTGCTTCAGTGGGCATCGCTAGCGGCAAGGTGGTCGCCAAGATTGCCTCAGATTTATCCAAGCCCGATGGCTTATTGGAAGTGCCAGCAGGGAAGGAGCGCTCTTTCCTCAAACCTTTACCGGTAGCCAAACTGCCCGGAATCGGCAGAAAGAGTGAGCGAATATTAAAAGGGTTGGGCATCAATACTATTGGACAACTGGCTGTCTCGCCCCTGGATATACTCAAAAGCCACTTTGGTGTTGCCGCTGAGCTAATACATAACTACGCTAATGGTATTGATGACAGGAAAGTAGAGCCTCCCGGCGCGGCTAAGTCCATGAGCCGAGAAACCACTTTTGGCAAAGATATCAGAGACTCTTCATTGCTAAAGGCAACACTGCGCTATCTCAGTGAACGAGTGGGCAGTGAGTTACGCCAAGAAGGTAAGCAAGCGAGGTGCGTAACTCTAAAGCTGAGATATGCCGATTTTACCACCATTACTCGCCAGTACACCCTGAACCAAGCCAGCGATACTGACCAGACTATATTTGATACTGGATTAAAGCTATTAAAGAAAGAATTATCTCGGGAGAAGCGGGCGGTTCGCCTTATTGGCATCGGGGTATCAAGCCTGGTCGAAGCTGGTCGCCAGCTAGATATGCTGGACTCATCCGCCCAGAGACTGAGAAAGTTAAATACCGTTATTGACCGCATCCGCAAAAAATATGGCTTCACCGCCATCCAAACTGGCAGGACTCTACTGTTAAGAGATATCTTCCCTGAAACCGACGAGGGCTACACCCTTCATACGCCGAGTTTGTCAAGGTAGTGCATTGCCTAATTCCATGCCAGAAACATCGCAAGCAAAGTGGCGATAATGATGAGACAATAGAGGGGAAGCTCCGTTTTCCAGCGGTCATCAACCTCCTTCCAGTCTAGCAAGGCCAGATTCCCGAAGGACTCGAGACCCTTCATAACACTCCTCCTCGCTTTTAATTCATCGATTCTCCGCTGCACGACATAGGGCCATTTTTCACCCTCCTTAATTTTCCACTCATCGGCTCTTGGAAGTTCGCCACCTCCATTCAAGTCAGCCCACCGCTCTATGAATGCTTGTACCGCATCCGCGGCATGCCATCGCATGTCGAACTGCATTGTTACAAATATCAGGACAGGGAAAGCTACTAAAAACATAAACAAAATAACCAATATCTCCACACCCAGAACTCGCAGGACTTGCCCTTCAAGATAGCCCAGGTAAATAATCCCTGGTACGTAAAGGGCAGTCACAACCCATGCCATGGTTTCCTTGTGATTGTGATATCCCGCATTGTGGTCCATTCCGGAAGCCAACCATTCAGCATACTCACTCTTATCAATCATAGCTATGGATTCCTCCTTTTTACCCCTTTTCCCTAATATATACCACCCAACCCAATGTGAGTCCAGTCTTTATCAACCACACCCTTAGGTTTTTATTTGGTAACCCACCCCCTTTATCCCCCTCCCTTATAAAGGGAGGGGGAATCATATGTAAGAGAGGCGAAGCCTCTCTTTAACTCTCCTTACTGTAGGTTAATAATGTGGGGTGTCTAAGAGGGGCGCAGCCCCTCTTCCCAAATTCCTCCCCCTCTCCTTTAAAGGAGAGGGGGACAAAGGGGGTGAGGTAGATAGAATTGATAACCCCTACTTGTTTTCTATTCTAGTAATGGCTATAATGAGTGGTTATAGTGAGCTAGAAAAGGAGGCTTCCAAATGCCACACTATGCCTTTTTTAAAAACCAGTTCGTTCCTTTATCCGAAGCCAAGATAGGAGTTATGACCCACGCCCTTCACTACGGTACCGCCGTCTTTGAGGGCATCAGGGGCAACTGGAATAGTAAACGCCAGCAGATGTACCTCTTCCGTCTTAAAGACCACTACCAACGGCTGCTCAACGGCTGCCGATTAATGAAAATTAACCTGCCCTACTCTATAGATGAACTATGCCGCACAACGATTGAACTGGCAAAAAAGTGTGGCTTCAAAGAAGATATTTATATCCGCCCCTTAGCCTACAAAAGCTCCGAAGCTTTAGGAGTACGCCTCTATGACCTGGAAGACGACTTCTTAATCCTTACCATTCCCTGGGGACCGTATTTGGATATGGATAAAGCTAGGTGCGGTGTCTCTTCCTGGCGACGCTCCGCTGATAACGCCATTCCACCTCAGGCTAAGATTACCGGTATTTATGTTAACAGTGCTCTGGCTAGAACCGAGGCTACTGAGCATGGCTTTGATGAGGCAATTATGCTTACTCCGGAGGGTCATGTTTCCGAAGGGAGCGGGGAGAACATCTTCCTGGTTATAGGTGGTAAATTAGTCACCCCAGCCAGTTACAATAATATCCTCTTGGGCATCACCCGTGATTGCGTAATAAAATTGGCACAAAATGAGCTAGGTGTAGAGACAATAGAGAGAACGGTTGTTCGTAGCGAGCTCTATACCGCGGAAGAATGTTTTCTTACCGGCACCGCAGCCCATATAACCCCGGTAGCCGAAATAGACTACCGCAAGATAGGCGACGGTGAGATTGGTGAGATAACTAAAAAACTACAAAAGCTCTACTTTGAGGTAATACGGGGTGACAACCCTAAATACCTTGATTGGTGCACGCCTGTCTATAAGAAATAGACTATTTCTTAGCTGGACTTACCTGCAATGACCTCAACAGGTAAAGGACCTGGCAGCTTTCCTCTAATGCAGTAGTGTAATTGTAAGCCTCCTCAAGTAGCTGCCCGATGGCGAAGCTGCCATGACCGTGAACCATAATAACCCGGTGCTGTTTTAATGCCTGAGCGATTATATCTGCCAGACCTCCCGGTTTTGTTTCCATATGCCAACCTATCACCGGAACTGTGCCCACTACAGAAAAACCCTCGGCACTCTGGGGCACAATCTCAGTCTCAGTCAATGAGAGAGTAACAGCATGAGGCGGATGGGCATGGACAATGGCTAATGCCTGGGTTTCCCGATAAATAGCCCGGTGGACAGCTAATTCCGTTGAGGCTAATGGCGTAGACCGGTTATTTCTACTTATCCCAGTCTCAATCAAATCGTGTTCCTGCAAACAATTGAGCATGCTACCACGGCGGGTAATGATTATGCGCTCTCCCAGCCTAATACTCAGATTTCCAGTATGAGACGAGATAAGCCCTCGGGTAAAGAGATCACGACCCACCGTCTGAAACTGAGATAAAATCATAGCTTATTCTTTCATTATTAATATATCGGCAGCAACCACAGTAAGCAACTATTGCTCCTGGCTGTTACTAATTTACCGCCATAGCCAATACAAAATCAAGTCAAGTTTATAACCACTGTCAATAAAAAATCAAGGATAAGCTATGATTATTACCAACTTTTTTGCTTATTCTAGGTTAAACTAACTGCCTGATGACCGCAATGACCCTCCCCTGAATCTCAACGTTGCTCGGTTCGGTATATATCGGCTGCATCTGGCTATTTGCTGGCTGAAGTCGGACGCGACCCGACTCAATATAAACCTTCTTCAGTGTAACCTCTTTTTCCGCCTTGAGCCATACCGCTGCCATCTCCCCATTCTCCACCACATTTACATACTGCATCAGCACAATATCACCATCG
>JBHIFE010000032.1:0-14429 GCA_046760985.1 Dehalococcoidales bacterium | reverse complement strand
CGTAATCGCAGAATAAGCAATGACCAAAGGGTAGTAACCAGTAAAGAAGGGATGACAGAGCTTTGCAGGATACGCGAGGCAGCCGTAGCTCCTCAACCTGAAATTGCTCGTGTCATCCCCAAGAGTTAGTCTATCCACTCGAAACTGGAAAATCAAGCAGTGCTGGTTACTTGACATGACTTAGGGAATCTACTACCTTTTCAGTAGAGGGATGTCTACTCTAATTGTGGTTCCCTCTCCCACTTTGGAATGCAAAACGAAAGAGCCATGAACCAGCCCTACCCGTTCCTGGACCCCTATTAGACCCGATTTCCGTTCGGAGCGAAGTTTGCCACGGCTGGGTGGTACAAAACCCACACCATTGTCACTGATGGTAAGTGTGGCTCTGTTTTCATTAACCTTCAGACCGATCTCTGCTCTACTTGCCCCTGAATGTTTCTTGATGTTATTCAGTGCTTCCTGGGTCACACGAAACAGCACAATCTTAGCCTCTTGCGTTAATCGCTCTTCCGATAAATCGATATCAGTGTCAACTTCAATTCCGCTTTCTTCCGAGAGGCTATCACACAACCATAGCAGGGCCGGTTTTATGCCTACTTCATCGAGCAGGGGAGGCTGTAGCCCTTGAATCGCCCGCCTGGTTCTTTCCAGCGTCTCATCAATGTCTTGCCGTAGAGAATGCAAGCTTGTCGCTAAATTCCTGGGCAGGTGT
Organism: Dehalococcoidales bacterium; assembly: GCA_046760985.1. Classification (GTDB taxonomy): domain Bacteria; phylum Chloroflexota; class Dehalococcoidia; order Dehalococcoidales; family RBG-16-60-22; genus JBHIFE01. Next base: position 13,717 of record JBHIFE010000032.1, on the reverse strand, counting down.
GTTGTTGGCTCCAGCATTTCATCGATAGCATGCCCGGCATCTATTAACCCCTGGGCCGTGTCATCGTGGAGCTCCCGGGACAAGCGATGCCGCTCCTGCTCCTGAGCATTGATGATGTCACGTAGATATATTTGCTGTTGTTCCCTCGCATTGAGAATCCCACCGATGGCCATTGCCAGCAGTATGTTTATCGTCAACCAAGATAAAAACCGGTACATAGGGTCAGGATAAGCCGGGAAGAGCAACACATGGGGCAACATTATGAAAAAACCAGTAAAAGACATGGCTAAAGCCCATCTGATTCGTAGGACAAAGGCAGCATATATGACTATGCCAGAAAACAATAGCAGCACCAGCTCATGATATGCCTGACCATACAGAAATAAAGGTAGTATGCCAGCGTCTCCACCTGGGAAACCATCTCCGATATAATAGAGTGAACCAGCCACAAGGGCTAGGGCAACCGCGATACCCAAATGTTTTTTACTGGTATTGCGGGGTAGTTCAGCAAATTGCAACCAAAAACTAACACGACGTTGCATATCCAGTTTCCTCTAGACCTTAGGGAAGGTCCTCCAGCAGGAGCCACCCCTCCCTGAGACATCTCAGTATGGCCTCAAGGCGGGAGCCAACCTCCAGCTTAGAGAATATATGAGTGAAATGCGTTTGAACGGTACGCGGGCTGATTTTTAATCTGTCAGCAATCTCGTCGTTTGACAATCCCTTGGCACCTAACCTGATTACTTCCAATTCCCTCGGATTTAGCCGAGTGGAGCTTACCAGCCCACCACGCCAGCTTTTAGCCAAATTCCGTAGTACTTTTTCCGCTACAGCTTGGTCAAATACAGATTCCCCGCTGCGCAGCGACCGTATAGCGCGAATCAGTTCGCGTAGTGGGACATTCTTTAGCAGGTAACCACCAGCACCTGCCTCTAGAACTGAAAAGACATAAGGCGCGTAACCGTAGGCGCTGAGTACCAATACCGCTGTGGTGGGCAGTAGCTCCTTTATCCGCCGGGTAGCCTCTATACCATTGAGAACTGGCATGGCGATATCCATGATGACGATATCAGGTTGGAGTTCCTTGGCCATGCGCACGGCCTGTTCACCCTCACGAGCCACCCCAACTACCTGCATGTCTTTCTCTTCACTGAGGACTCGCTGAAGGCCCTCAGAAAAGGTAGCGTGGTCATCGGCAATGAGGACCTTTGTTATGTTCACCTTCCCGTTCTCCTGCCACTCCAATCTTAACACAGGAGTATCTTCCAGTCCATCATACGACTTTAACGCAAAATGGACGCCGATCGGTCGTATTGGAAAATCAGCATTATACGACGTGCGATTACAGTCCGAAGCTGATGGATTCCAGCTTAACATGAGGTATGCTCAATATAGAGGGCTGAATGTAATTCCGATGAGAGCTTATGTCTTAATCGATGCGCCTTTAGACAACGCCGGCAGAATTGCCGCGGAGCTACGGCAGAGGCCAGGCGTCCTGCTAGCAGACGTTGTGCACGGACCCCACCCCATAATCGCCCTCCTGGGAAGTGATGCCCCTTCGACTCTTGCCCAGACTGTCCTTTTCGATATAAGAAAAATCGAAGGTGTCACTGACCTGACTGTTTACCTCAGTACGGAAGACGAGAAGGACACAGCCATTCAGGATAATATACCGGGCAGCCTTTCGCTAGACACCTCTCAGACTGTTGTCGGTGGACAACAATCAAAGGCTCCTTCCGGCGGTGTTCAGAATATGTAAGATAGTGGATAAGAAAAATGACAGACAAGCAATAGTAGCGATAGAGAGCAAGCGATGGAGCGTCCTTCGTTTATTCTAACTTTGTGACAACTAGGAGCTTGAGCGTGAGGAGAAAGCGCTGGCGGAATGTGCCCTCCCGAGGAACGTATATAATCTTAGTTGAAAGTTGAAAGGAGGTAGGGAACCAGTTGCGGTTTACCCAGATTAGAACTATGGCAAAGCGAACGTCAATCTTACAAAAGCTACGAGGATTTCTTCGTGGTTTTTTCCGTGGTTTTCTCACCACCGAGGAGTTGCTACCTTTAACCCTGGAAGACATATGCCGGGTGTGTCCTATGACTCGGGGTAGAGGAAATCACAGTAGCCCAGAAGTACAGGAGAAAATGGAACAGTGCCGCAAGCGATATTTTGCAGCGCTGTTGCAGTCCTTTTTGGGTAAGCCGGGAGACTACGAGACTGATTGGCTGTACTCCTACCTCAAGAAGTGTGAAGGTTGTTACCTTCGCAGATTCGCCGGTGCTGAGGCTGCAGAGATTTCTATAGAAGCCGACGGACGGGCCAATGTCGAAGAGGCGCTCCCCAGGGACTCTCAAGTTAGTCAGGAAGTCACTAGGGACAATTAATGGAGGTGGGTAACAAAAACCCGAATTCGGAGCCAAAACTGCCTCCAGCCCAGTCGGTGTTCTGCTCATCTGAAGTCGCCAGGTCCCTGTTACTGTTATTTTTGGCTGCCATCACCGGAGTAGCTGGGGCGCTAGGCATAGTCTTCTTTCGATACCTTGTCGACTGGTGTCACGAGGTGTTCTTTTCCAACCTGCTTCCCCTAATTTCCTTCTATGCCTTCGGTCACAATCTCGGCATAATTCTGCTACCAGTTCTAGGAGGACTCATCATAGGGCCCATCATGTGGCGATTAGCTCCCGAACTGGTCGGGCACGGCGTCCCGGAGACGCTGGAAGCTTTTACCTATGATGGTGGCCGCATCAGAAAAAGGGTTGCCGTGCTAAAAGTGCCGGTTTCTGCTATAACTCTCGGCTCGGGCGGCAGTGCGGGCAGAGAAGGTCCGGGAGCGAGGATTGGCGCCGCTGTCGGCTCATCCATCGGTGAGCTGCTTCAGTTGAGGCCAGACGAGGTACGGTTGTTGCTCGTGGCCGGTCTGAGCGCCGGAATAACGGCCACGTTCAATGCTCCACTGGGCGGCATCCTATTTGGTATTGAGATTATGTATAGAAAGTTCAGATTGCCGCCGCTGGTCATATTATCGATAGGCCTCGGATGTGGTATCAGCGCAATAGTGGCCCGCCTTTTCATCACCAAATTTACCGCCTTCGCACCAGTCGAGGCCGAGTTCGGCTTGGTGGAGATGGGGTATGCCTCACTTCTGGGATTGGTCTTTGGCTTTCTGAGCTTCTTGTGGGTCAGGTGCCTGTACGGCATTGAGCATGTCTTTAACCAGATGAAAATAGTAAATGACCTGAAGCCAGCAATAGGCGCCATTCCAGTGGGAGTTGCAGGAGTTTTCCTTCTTCGGTACGGCGTAATGGGCGTAGGTTACGAGGGCATTGAGGCGGTGCTTAACGCCGAACTCCCGGTAGCGTTGCTGCTGGGACTCTTCGTTACCAAGTTGCTGGTTAGCGGCTTCACTATCGGGTCGGGTGGAAGTGGTGGTATCTTTGCTCCTTCCCTATACATGGGTGCGATGGCCGGCTTCTTTCTCGGTCACCTAGCGGGCCCTTTGCTGCCGACAGGGCCCACCATAATATTGATAGTTGGCATGGCTTCAATGTTCGCCGGTGCTGCCCGCGCACCTTTTACCTCTGCTGTGCTTGTCGCTGAAGTGTGTGGCAACTATTCTCTGGTGCTACCACTGCTAATACCGTCCGTTGTGAGTTTCTTCGTGGGTAGTAGATTGCTTAACAGGGCATCAGTCTACACGCTGAGGGTGGAACTCAAAGGTAAGGACATTCGCCCGGCGGTGATTTGAAGTTTGGCTCATGTGGCGTTTTCCAAGGAGGGATAAGTGGAGGTAAATAGAAGGGGGGGTGATTCCTGCAGCCATTTGAGAGAAACGCTACAAGTCTTGTTAAAACACTACGGGAGTTGATGAAAGGAGGTCAACATGTTTAAACGTTATAGCTGGCTGATAGCTACATTACTCGTCATCGTACTCGCGCTGGCAGGTTGCACTTCGCCAAGCCCCTCCCCTGAACCGGTTCCAGCGCCAGTTACGCAACCGGCGGCTCCTGAACAAACTATTTTGCCGCCTTCAGGCCAAACATTTACCAGCATCGAAAGTACACTTGAACACATTTATGCCGAGGCTAACCCCTCGGTAGTCAACATCAAGATCGTTTCCAAACAGGAGGTCACGATTCCCACTTTCCCCGAGATTCCCGCGTTTCCCTTTTTCGGACTGCCTACACCTCAGCAGCCGCAGGAGCGCTACCTTCACGGTCTGGGCTCTGGCTTCGTTTGGGACAACGAGGGAAACATCGTGACCAACAACCACGTGGTTGCCGACGCCGACCGCATCTCTGTCACTTTTCACGATGGGACCACTGTCCCCGGTAAAATCGTGGGCACAGACTCTGACAGTGACTTGGCCGTGGTCAGGGTGGAGGTGCCAGCCGAGCAACTGAAACCGGTGCAGGTTGCAGATTCAACCCGGGTTAAAGTCGGGCAACTCGCAGTGGCTATCGGTAACCCGTTCGGGCTGCAGGGCACGATGACGGTGGGCTTTGTCAGCGCCCTGGGAAGACTCCTGCCGGCGGAAAGTGAAAATCCAAATGTAGCAACCTACAGTATCCCGGATGTTATCCAGACGGATGCTCCAATCAATCCGGGAAACTCCGGAGGTGTGCTGCTGGATAGCCAGGGCAACGTGATTGGAGTTACCTCAGCTATAATCTCACCGGCAGGAGCTAATGCGGGCATTGGCTTCGCCATCCCATCGGCTATCGTGCAGAAGGTCGTGCCGGCGCTGATTGACACCGGGCACTATGACCATCCCTGGCTGGGTGTTAGCGGCGTATCTCTAAGCCCAGAACTGGCAGAGGCTATGAATTTAGAACCAGGTCAGCGTGGCGCACTGATTATAGATGTAGTACCCAATAGCCCTGCAGACGAGGCCGGCTTGCGCGGCAGCGACCGGGAAGTAAACATCGATGGAGAAACGGCACGCGTCGGTGGTGACGTGGTCACCTCTATTGACGGACGGCCCATTAAGAGCTTTGATGACCTGGTCACCTATTTGGCCCGTTCCACAGAGATCGGACAGACGGTTAACCTAACCGTACTGCGTCATGATAAAGAGGAGTTGGTGAAGGTCACCCTCACAGCCCGACCAAAATCGGAAACGCAGCAGGAACAGGCCCAGAGCAGCCCGGCCGGTGGCGCTTGGCTGGGGGTCTGGGGACTGACGGTGACATCAGAAATCGCTGACGCAATGAACCTTCCCTCAGGGCAGACAGGCGTACTGATAGAACAGGTGCAGCAGGGAAGTCCGGCTGACCAGGCTGGCCTGCGCGGCAGCTACAAACCTGTCACCATAAACGGAAGTAGGGTGTTGGTTGGTGGTGATATCATCATCGCTGTAAACGACGAGCCAGTAAACGAGACTGAGGAATTGCAGGCCCTGGTGCAAAGATTCGAGCCAGGTCGGGAGGTCGTTCTTACCCTGCTTCGTGATGGTGAAAGAATGCAAATTGCGGTAATTCTGGGCGAACGTACCACCTCAACGCCCTAAAATATCTGCCAGCATTGCGGAAAGGAATGAAATGAGAGAGGGGTTTATTCAGGGGCGCTGCCCCAAATGCGGCGGTAATGTCTATCTTGATAGAGACTATTATGGCTGCTATGAGAAGTGCCTCCAATGCGCTTACACTCGCGACCTGAAAAGCATTTATAAAATATCTAAGAAGGTAACCAGAATTCGTCTTGGGCAAGCTCGGGGAAGCGCCCTAGTGAAATAGTGAGGCAAAAAGTGTAAGACGAATCACTCAAATCTATCTTCCTTCAATTTTATATCGCTTTAAATCTCTCTTCCATTGTCACCAAAGAACCGCCGGTGTAGAATGGACACTGTACGCGGGAGTTTCACTATGGGGCGGAGAGTACTATTATGTCCGAGATAAGACAGGACCCCACGACAGAAGAGTGGGTTATTATAGCTAAAGAGAGAGCCAGGAGACCACATGACTTTGTACACCATCAGGTCAGGCCAGAGTTACCTGTCTTCTCGGGCTTATGTCCCTTCTGCCCGGGAAACGAAGCTAAAACACCTCCTGAGGTCCTTTCCTACCGAAACCAAAAGGAATGTAACTGGCGGGTGAGGGTCTTTCCTAACCAATTCCCCGCGTTAACACCGTATGGCAGCACTTTGAGAAGAGAACAGGCAGGTTTCTTTCTGAGTATGGATGGTGTAGGGGTCCACGAGGTGATCGTGGAAACACCATCTCATAACAAACCCCTTGCCTTAATGGAAGACAGCGAGGTGGAAGATGTCCTGCATGCCTATCAGGAACGGTATAACGCTCTCAGGCAGATGCCTTATGCTAAGCTGATCATCATCTTTAAAAACCACGGCCCGGCCGCAGGAACATCCCTGGAGCATCCTCATTCACAGTTGATAGCCACTCCTGTAGTGCCCAAAGGCATTAGAATGAGACACGAAGTGGCCATTCACCATTATGACCATACCGGGAGATGCCTTTATTCTGACCTAGTAGACCACGAACTCAATGCAGGAAAACGGATAGTAATGGAAACGGAGAGATTTGTGGTCTTCCATCCCTTCGCTTCTCACGAACCATTTGAAACTTGGGTCGTGCCAAAGATGCACAAAGCTTGCTTCGGCAATGCCTCAGCAGAGGAGCTGCGGAACCTTGCCCATGTCCTGCGGGTATCCCTGCTGAAATTATATCTTGGGCTCAATAACCCTGATTTTAACTATATCATTGATACTGCCCCTCAAGGGGATGAATACGAAGAGTACTATCGGTGGCACTTGAGAATCGTGCCACGACTCACAGAGATAGCAGGATTCGAGATCGGGTCTGGCATTGACATCTGTACTGCGGTACCTGAGAAAACAGCCCAGTTTATGCGGGAGCTGCAGGTGTAACAGTTATGCCCTGTACCATAGCCAGATAACGCTGCCAGCACATAGCTGAATCGGTGGCTTCTCTGTTAAACATTGCGCTTTTGGGCAAAATGTGGAAGAATTAATGTACGGCATGTCATTAAAACGGCAAATATTCATTTGGGTATTAATGTCAGCGATACTAAGCAGTCTCCTGCTTGGTATAGATAACGTTGCCAAAGCCTCATCAGACGATGCTACATCTGCAGACTCTGCTTTGCCTCAAAGGGAAGCCGAATACCTGTTCTTAGAATCCATTGAAGAAGAGAGTCTGGATTCCGGTCGATTATGCGATTACACCTCCATTAAGTACTGCTGTGACTTCGACATAAGAAGTCACACTAATCTTGTTTATTACAAAAAAAATCAGCGTATCGATAATTCTATCGATACCTTCAAAAAGGTGGGACAACGGCTGTACCAATTGCTAGATATCCCACCCCCTCTCCCATAATTTCTGTGGCCCTCTGTCGTAGATAATCATCTCTGGTCTCGTGTTTCTTCTCCAGTGGCGCCGGTTTTCCCGGTAACAGATGAAAGGCATTCTTGTCTTTTTCTGCCTGCACAGAGGGCTAAGATAGACAGCAAGAGGCATTATCCAATATGGAGCCACGAAAACAGGATATAACTGGCGGACCAGAATGTAGAGGAGGAATGAAGTGGAACTCAGTCAAATATTGTTCATAGTCGTAGTGGTGCTGGTAGTAGGTGGAATACTATTCCGTTACCTAGTGTGGGACAGGATGAAAGGGCATCCTGATATCAAGAAATCTGGTGAGGGTGAGATGAACGAAAAAACGTAAGAATAAAAGGATGGAGTAGGCGCAGAAAGCACAGAATAGGCAACAACTCTGGTACCAATGCCCCGTCATCTGAATTACAGTTCTGACCCCTAGACTGCTCTCGCTATCATTATCATTATGGGGTACCGTGCTTGTCTTCGCTTCATTTTGGCCAGGTCTAAAGGACCGCAACCCAGGACAGGACACGGTTATAGAATGTGGCTTGAGGAATTCCAGCTAAGATGATGAGGGATTTCATCTTTTACGCAGTTGCAGCCAATGTTATTGCCCTGATAGCAACACTTGCGGGGGCAAGCCTTGTTGTAATCCTGTTTACATCTCTGCTGATACCTCCGATTCTTCTCATTATCGTGAGAATTATACGCTGACGGCTAAACTCATACTTAGGTCTTCATTATTCTCCAGACCAAAGTCTGATGGCGGCCATATTATCAATAAAGGGTTTAAGTGGTGGAAAGCAAAATGAAGATAATGCCAGCCCTGATACCGATTGCGATTACGATTTCAGTGCTTCTGGTAGCCTGTGCGGCGCCCGCTCAGCCAGAATCAAAGGCATCGGTTGAAGTCTCCTGTGATGAATTCAATGATAACCACCATATCAACCGGACACTGGAAGTTCAATCAGGGGAAATATTCGAGGTGAGGTTGTGCTCCAGTCCGACCGTTGGCTTCCAGTGGTTAGAGGAAGCTCAAATCGATAACGCGGCCGTATTAAAGCAGGAAGAGCACAAATGCATTGGACCAGACAGTGAGCCACCACCTCCACCGGGAATAGCATGGGAGGAAGTTTGGACATTCAGGGCACTGAAACATGGCTCTAGTACAATATATTTGGAATTGAGCGAGCCGTGGGTCGGTGGTAAACAGGGAGGGTGGACCTGTACAGTGACTGTTACTGTTAAATAGCCGATTAAGGATGTTGCTTTTGTCTTACCGCTACATGGCCTGCTATTTTGAATCAGACAAAAAATCATGCTTGCTAACAAATGCTTGAACTGTTTGACTAGGTAACAATTGTCCATTTTGTTTCATTTGCGATAAAAAGATTCCTTTTTATATTGACAATGTCCCAGGAGAAGACTAAGCTCAAGTTCCAACATGTGAAATGGCTGGTGCCCTTCTCAGGTTTTAGAGTAGAATATGAGAGACGAAACACGAGTATACTCAACAGTTTGAATGGAGCAGAGACGAAGGTGGCTATTAAAAAGCTAATCATAGTAGGAACACTAGTCCTTCTTGTTTCTTTTCTCCTTCCTGCCTGCGCGCCACAGGCTAAGGCTGTGAAGCTAAAGCCCCTTTTGCCTGATTTTGATTATGCTGACTGGTACCAATCAAAAACTGGTTGGGAAGTGGAAAATTATTTTGGGGCCTGGGTTCTGACCGCTCACAAGGAGAATGTTTATATAGGATTTGGTTCCAATGCACCAAGCCGGGCTCCTGGCGACGGCGCCCTCCTAGCCAGAGTCTCTGGGAATCAGATAGAGGTTGTTTCTACATTGGATGAGCAGGGGATACATACCATGGTATGGCATAATGATACTCTCTATATTCCCGGGATAGATCCACATTTTGACGATGGGTGGGATGCTGGAAACTTCTATAGGTTTGTGCCTCCCAATGATTTCAAGAAGTTCAGGTATGACAAGGATGGGAAGGCTATTCTACCTAACGTGCTTCATCTAATTGGTCTATACGTAGACCCTTCTTCAGGGGTGATTTATACTACGTCTTGGGGGGGAGAATCGGCAGATAATCCAGACTTCCTCCTAATATCAACCAATAGGGGCGAATCATGGGAAATATCTGCAGTGCCCTATAAGAGTGGTTTTGGTAGGATCATAGAATTTAATGGGGTCCTCTACGGTGCCAATTTAGATGGGTGGCGTCAAGGAATGACGACAGAAAGCATCAAATATAGTAAGGACAGGGGAAAATCGTGGCATGAACTAATGTACAACCAAAAGCCAATCCACTCTATTACTGATTTTACTATTTTTAAAGGAGAGCTGGTTTTGCTTAGCAACCTCCTAAGGATAGGTTACAAAATAGATAAGTCCGGGCATATAGAAGACTTTTTTATTCCTAGTTTTCGGGGAATATCCTGGCCCACCTCCCACTGGTATGTGAACATAGAGGACAAGTTTTTTGTTATCCTGAGCGCCTCTCAATTTTATCTAACTAAAGATCTTAATCAATGGCAATCCTTTGGTAAAGAAGCACATGAAAAGGCTGGCGTGGATTTTTTCCATATCATGGGCTATTGGCCTTACAAAAAATCCCTTTTGCTATCTGTGGTGGGAACCAATGGTGGAATTTGGACCTACAGTCTTGACGATCTTTTTGCGGAACCGTAGCCAGGTCCGAGAGCAGACGAGCGTGCTGAAAGTGTTGTTAACATTTTTGCATTCCGTGTAAATAGAGGAAGGGGATCGTGTTGTGGCAGTCTAGAATCTGGAGTAGCTGGCTCTCTTGGCCTACGCTGCTCCCTCAATTACTGGTAGAGAGTCATCCCTGGGTCAGATATCTCGGACATTCAAGCCTCTCTCCCGGCATCGGTTAGACGGTAGAACACTCTGGAAGGAGCCGGTGGCATCATCGGGCTCGGCCTTGAGCTCGGCACAGGTCTGTTCCGGTTCCTCTTCCCTCGTGGCTTCAAGCAATCTTCGCCTTATGTACTCAGTCTTGCCCTCTTCTTTGGCTTCTATCTCGTCACCCCTCTCTCAAAAATCAATGAACCCCACGACGTAATGTGCTCCTGGGGTTCCAGACCTATCATATTTTCCAGTGCACCTGCCATCAATACTTTTGGACACACCGGCAGAATCTAGAGGCTGATCACGCCTAAAAACGCTTACTCGGGCAGTAGCTAAAACAACTTAGCTATGCTCTAGCTAAATAGTTATGGCTAAATGCCTTATAGCTAAGCCGTACCTGCCCCTCCTTCCCATACCCCCTCCCCCCTTGGCAGGAGCAGCTCAATAGCTTTCTCCACGCCCAGAGTGAGGGCTAGTCTAGCTAGCCTGACCGCATCGCACACATCCTGCGTCCTCCCGTCAAGCAGCTTCACCATTTGGTCGGCAACGTCCGCGGCGCAGCTCTCCCGGCGAAAGAGGACTCCTCTCACGGTGGTCAGATAACGGAGGTTTACCCAGGGGTGTTCCAGTAGGCGCTCCAGGTCGAAGCAGTTCTCTCCCGGACCGAGGTGAATTACCGGCTTACCCTCTCCAGCCCACATACCCAGAGCTCGCTCAATACTCATACCTAGAGCTCGTTTTACATTGGTTTCCTTATCCGATGGAAAACCTTTCGAACGCTTCAGGCCTTTCGTCTCAGATACGGCTCACGCTCGAAAGGTTTCTCGAAGGGTTTTTGGGAATCATCAAAACCTTTCGCCCGTGCCGAAGCTAATTCGAAAGGTTCGAAAGGATTGAAGGGTTTTTCCTGGGATAAAGGCGGACTCAAGATTCAATCCATATATGGGAACCAGTCGGCTGGTCTCATCGCTGTCCTCGGAGTCATCCGCTTCAGGCTGCTACTCTACCGTCTCACGTAGGTAAGCCCGGGCAAGCATTCTCGCTAGCAGTCTTAAACCAATGTCCATGCTATCCGGTTTCGCTTCCATCGCAGTCTTTTCCAGCCTCAATAGCAAAAGGGTCTCAAAGGTGCAGTCCTGGAAATACTCCAGCATGCGCCGGGGATAGATTTCTCTTTCCATGGAGCAACGAGGTCCAGCACCTGTCTGTTCAATCTAGCCTTAGCCATATTGCATTCTAGCACACAAATTGTTTACAAAAATATAGATATTGACTCCTTCCTGTCAACAGAGTGCTGACATTATAGGGCATAAATTGTGTAAAAAAGTATTTACACTAGTTTACAAAAAGTGCTATAATGATGCCGAAGGTAGAAATGGAGAAGTTTGGTGCGTACCTGAGAAGCCTGCGGACGGAACAGCGGCTCTCTCTCCGTGACGTCGAGCAACGTGCTGGCGTATCGAGTTCCTATATAGCTCAAATAGAGCGCGGGCTGCGCAAGCCGCCGGGTGCGGATATTCTGAAAAAGCTGGCACCCGTGTACAACGTTCCGGTGAGAGATCTGCTCAGGGAAGCAGGCTATCTGGAGGAGGCAGCCACCGAACTAACGGAGGACGAAGAAGTAGAGATGGCCTTCCAGTACGTGATGAATGACCCGCGGTACAAGTCCGGTACACGGATTAAAGGGGGGCTTACTACTGAAATAAAGCGGTTCATTGTCGAGATGTACGAGAAGGCAACCGGGAAAAAATTGCTTCCGTAAGGTAGAGGTGCCTGAAAAGTGATGGCCAGAAGCTGGAGCTGCAGGTCGAGAGGACGAAACCGCTGATCATCGAAAAGTTATATATCTCCACGGTAGGAAAGGAGCTCAAATTATGAATATGGAAACTAAAAGGGTGGCTATTTATGCCAGGGTATCCTCGGACCGCCAGGATGTAGACCTCTCAATCTCCGCGCAGCTAAAAGCCCTGAGAGAGTTTGCTTCCCGAAACGGGTACACGGTTGTTAGGGAGTTTGTCGACGAGGCAGAAAGTGGCAGAACCACAGCCAGACCGGCATTTCGCGAAATGATAAGTCTGGCAAAGACGAAGCATCCCCCCTTCGATATGATTCTGGTCTGGAAACTGTCTCGGTTTGCCAGAAACCGCGAGGATTCAATCATCTACAAGTCCCTTTTAAGGAAGCAGGGAATCCAGGTAGTCTCCATCAACGAGCCAATTGAAGACACGCCAACCGGCCGTCTCATGGAAGGAATAATCGAGGTAATTGACGAGTTCTATTCCTCCAACCTGGCTCAGGATGTTATTCGGGGGATGAGGGAAAATGCCGCCCGCGGTTTCTACAATGGCAGTCGTGCCCCATTCGGGTACACTCGGAAAAAGGTGAAGGATGGTGAGAAGCCCAGGAATACGCTGGAGCCTGACCCCAGCCAGGCGCCCATCATTCAGAGAATGTTCAATGAATGTGCTGAGGGCAAGGGGTTGAAGGAGATCACTAAAAGCCTTAATCGTGATGGAATCCCGGCTCCAGGTGGAGGGAAGTGGGGGAAACAGCGTATCCACAAAATCCTCACTAATGAGGCGTATATTGGGTGCCTCGTCTGGGGGAAGAACCGTAACGGCAAGTCCAACCTTCCCCCGGTCAGAAAGGAAGGAGCTTGGCCAGCTCTGGTCGATAAAAATATATTTGACATAGTGCAGACCGCCATGAATGGCCGCGCTCCTAGAGTCACTCACCCGAGGGTTACCAGCAGCCACTATTTGCTTAGCGGACTTATACACTGCCAAAAGTGCGGCGCTGCCTACATCGGGTATGGAGCCAAGTCGGGGCGTTTTCACTACTACGTTTGCGGTACAACCTACAGCAAGGGAAAAGAGATTTGCCCCAGCCAACACCTGCCCCAAGAAAAAGTGGAGAAGTTTGTCACTGAAAAGATAAAAAACCATATTTTGACGGATGAGAATCTTGCTGAGCTAGTGAAGCTCAGTAACGAAGAGTTGGACAGTTCCATCAAACATTACAAAGAGCGTATTGAGGTAATTGACGCCGAGATAGAGCAATGGCAAGGACGGCTTGAGCGGTTGTACGATTTCGTGGAAACCCGGGCAATTGACCCGGTGAGGATGGGAAGGAGAATAGCGGAAGTCCAGGACAAGATAGAGGATATGAGAATGGCAAAGTTAGAGGTTGAAGAAGCTCTGCAAACTCGCCGGCTGGAGCCAATAGACCCCAAGATAGTCTTAGACTATGTTAGAGACTTGAAGGAATTCCTTGTAGATAGTAATATATTCGAGCGGAGGGCTTTTATACGGACTTTCATTGAAAGCGTAGATGTGGGCGACGGCCAAATAACTTTGAACTATACCCTGCCCCTTCCTCCGGACAACTCCAGGCAGGAGCCTGTTTCGGTTCTAGGTATCGTCCCCTCAGCTCCACCAGAAAGCTGAAATGATTTCAACAGACCCTCAAAGTCATTCTCCAT
>JBHIFE010000031.1:0-15002 GCA_046760985.1 Dehalococcoidales bacterium | reverse complement strand
AGCTAACCTTGAGTCGAAAATAGGGAAGGTGAGCCATATTTACCATGAATCAATTGTTTTGGCTGGTGAGAACGGGCTCAAGGTGATGGAGACACTAAATACTTCTAGTTGCCAGATTGCCAAGGATAAGTGTCAAAGCGGTGCGGTGCTTGAGGCAACCGAGGACAAAGAGCTAGCCGGAGAGAGCATGGACTGGGAGAGGTTTCTCCTTATTGGATTTGCCAGTCAAAAAGTGGCTAAGATGGTCTCTGAATTCTATGTTGAGGCGGCGAGGAAGAGGTATGAACACATTGCCCGGAGAATAGATGAAACCCTTAAAGCTAACGAGGTAGGGATACTCTTTATTCGAGAAGGTCATATGGTGCAATTTCCTCAGGATATAGAGGTGTTTAGCGTGGCTCCACCGGCGCTGGACGAGATTCGTCGCTGGCAGCGCGAGCGCCCCTCAACGGAAAAGGAGAACGAGCCATAAATTGCGGCAAGTTTAGCCTCTTTTTTCCTTAAGAAATTTCTCTATCTCTTTAATCAATCTTTGGCTTTCTTCCTCTGGGAGCCTTAGGTTGCTCTCTAATCTACCGATGGATTCATCAATATCGGGAAGGTTGTTCCTTATTTCGGCTATTATTTGATTTTGCCGCCTAATCTCTTCATCAAGGTCACTAAGGTTAATTCCTAGGTTGAATCTTTGATTGAAGAATTCAAGAATTCTCCTTTGAGCCTTTGGGTCGTCCAGGGTTACCAGATAAAAGGGGATTGGTACCCAGAGGTTAACCCCTGGGATATTTCTCTTCTTGGCTACCCATAGCAGAAAGGAGCTTAGAGTAGGTCTATGGCTGGGAGGAGTTTCATAATCCAGTTCCCCGGCGAGGTTGTATTGGCTCAGGGCTTCCTTCAACTCTGGTGAATTGAAGGTACCCAGTAGCTTGCGGGGAGCAGTGTGGGCACTTAGGGAAACCATGCCGCCAACAGTATGTAGCTCCTTTACGCGACAATAATGCTCGGCGGTGTCCAGAATCAGGTTCAGAAATTTATACCATTCGTAACTGGGTGGGTCGCTGCTAAAAACCAGTAGGTCATTCTTGGGGCAGGCAAAGAATTTACTTTCGGGGAATTGGACGAGGTCATCTTTAACTGTTACTCCTCCGAAAGGGAAAAATTCTACCGATTCAATCTCACCGAAGCTCTGGCACCCGAGTTTTCTATTTAAGTAATCGGTTACTTTTGCCCCTAATGAACTTGCGTCCATGCTCCAGCCAACAACTAAAGAGGCATATCGTGGTTTGAGCTGCCGGGTGAATTTAGGAGGATTTTTCATCCCCCTTGCCTCCCTTTTTGAAGAGTTCGTCAATGTGCTCTTTAATCCATTTCTCATCCTCGTCAGTTATCGTCTCTGGCTTAGCTTGGGCGATGGATTTTCTTTGCTCAATCCTCTCCCTTATTTCTGGGGGGAACTTCTCATAGAGGCTGTTGATAACGTCATCTACTTGAACCGCCATTTCATCAAGAGCACCGTAATCAATCTCAATTTTCATGACTTTGGTCAGAACCTCCAGTACTGCTTTTGATGCTCTTGGGTAGGGTAGGGGAGCTCTGGAGAGATAATCTGGTATCTCGCCCATCAAACAGACGGCTTCAAAGCCCCGCTTCTTGGCTAGCCCTAGTAAGAGTCCGTTTAAACCGGTGATGCTACCCTGACCGCCCACACCTTCAACTTCACCCATTAAGATAGTATTCTCATAACTTTTCACTTCCCTATTTAAGTCGTCTCGGCTGGTCACTGCCCAGACCTTTGGCTTTAGTGTATGATGGGTGAGGGCAACGGCGGCGCCCGAGGTATAGACTCTCCGGCACCCAAACCTTTCCGCCACATCTAAAACTAAATTTGCCATTTGATAAGCTTTCCTTCCCTCGGCATACATACCTTCCCCGTCAGTTGGCTGCTCTTCTCCGATGAAGAATATTAAATCTTTCTTCCCCAGCCTTTTGTAATAAAACTTATTACTGGGAAACTCTAAATCTTCCAGTACGCTGGCTTTGATTATAACCTTCCTCGGGTAGAAGAAATCCCAGGGCTCTATTTCTCCCAATTCTCTGGCTTGAATCTGCCCCCTCAGCGTGTCCACGGCGATTAGCCCGATATTTCCGATTCCCGGCCAGCAAGCAATCATATCTGGCTTCTTAAGGCTTGGCTGTTGATAAAGTCTGACTCCCAATTCTTACCCTCTTTTCCAACAACTTCCACTACTTATTCTAACTATTCATTTCCTGGAGGACAAGCCCTTTATCGCCGGGGGCTGGTCTGGGTGAAGCTGAGGTAGGAAACTTAGAAGATAGTTTACACCGGAAGGATGGCTAAAATCGTGATTTTTAGCAGATTCGGGGAAGTAACTCGCCAACGAGCATGTCTATGACCCGGGATGCTCCGAGGCTAGTTCTCATAACTACTCGCCCGGGATGTTCGGCTACTATCTCCCCGATAATAGTTGACTGAGTGCCACATTGGTTATGGCGCATTTTAGCCAGCACCTTTTCCGCGTCTGGCTCAGGAACCACTGCCACCAGTTTCCCTTCGTTAGCCACATAGAGGGGGTCAAAGCCCAATAGTTCGCAAGTGGCACGCACTGCTTCTTGTACCGGTATTCTTTCCTCCTCAATCTCTATGCCCACCTTGGATTGTCTTGCAATTTCATTGAGGGTGCTGGCTACTCCGCCTCTGGTGGGGTCGCGGAGGCAGTGAATAGTACTACCGGTCTCAAGCATCTCAGCGACAAGTTTGTGTAAGGGGGCACAGTCGCTTTCAATCGGAACTGAGAATTGTAATCCTTCCCGCTCACTTAATACAGCAATGCCATGGTCACCGATGGTACCACTGAGGATTATTTTGTCACCTGGCTCAGCCTTGGAACTGGAAATATCAACTCCCGGGGGAACAAGCCCTATCCCGGTAGTATTGATGAAAAGTTTATCAGCGCTGCCCCGATTCACCACTTTGGTATCACCAGTGACTACCTTTACCTCAGCCTCTTCGGCGCTTTTTTGAACCGAGGTTATCACCCTTTGCAGGTCGCTCAGTGGGAAGCCCTCCTCTACAACCAGAGATATACTCAGGTAAAGGGGCGTGGCGCCACTCATTGCCAAATCGTTGACCGTGCCACATACCGCCAGCTTGCCAATATCCCCACCGGGGAAGAAAATGGGGCTCACCACGTAGCTATCAGTGGTAAAGGCTAGGCGACCACTGAGGTCGAAAACGGCGGAATCATCCAGTTTATCCAGTAGTGGATTTTTGAACACGGGGACGAAGTTCTTCTCCACCAGGTCATGGCTGAGTTTGCCACCACTCCCGTGAGCCAGCAGAATCTTATCCTTCATAGCCATCTCCATAGTGATAGTAGGTGGAACAACTACCCTCCGAGGAAACCATGCAGGGACCCACCGGGTGTTCTGGGCTACATGCCTGACGGAAGAGCTTACAATCAAGGGGGGTCTTTGCCCCGCGCAGGATGTCACCACACAAACACCCTTCAGGCTCACGCGGAGGTTTTAGGTTGAACTTAAAAGCGTGCTCAGCATCAAAGTGCTGATATTCCTTTCTTAGCCTTAAGCCGCTTTCGGGGACTGTTCCGATTCCTCTCCAGTTGGCTTCACCGGGCTCAAAGACCTGCTCCATAATTTCAAGAGCCTGCTGGTTACCTTCCGGTTTGACCCCACGGCGGTAAGCTATCTGCACACCGGGCTTGCCACTCTCAATCTGTGTCACCAGCATATAAATGCAAAGAAGGACATCTAAAGGCTCGAAGCCAGAGATGACACAAGCGATGCCGTAGTCATCAGGTATGAAGTGATAGGGACGGGAACCAATAATGGCACTGACGTGACCGGGGCAGACAATGCCATCCAGCTTTATTTCACCAGAGTCAAGGAGCGCCTTCATTACCGGTGGGCACAGCTTATGTAATGATAGGACATAGTAGTTGCCAATTCCTTCCCGTGCTGCCTCTAAGGTGGAGGCGGCAATGGTTGGGGCGGTGGTTTCAAAACCAATGCCGAGGAAAACGACGGATTTTGAAGGATTACGCCGGGCGATATCAAGAGCATCCTGAGTGGAGTAAACTACGCGGATGTCCCCACCCTCAGCCTTAACCTGCTGCAGGCTGGAGTAACTCCCGGGCACTTTAAGCATATCGCCAAAGGTGGTGATAATAACATCGGGAAGGCGAGCTAAGGCGATTGCCTTATCCAGGTCAGCGTTAGCGGTGACGCAAACCGGACATCCCGGACCAGAGAGCATCTCTATGGTAGGTGGCAGAAGCTGGCGGATACCATGTTTGAAGATGGTAACCGTGTGCCCGCCGCAAAACTCCATAAATCTCACTGGTCTTGTTGACTGGCGGTGAATCCTGTCAATAAGACGCTTGCCCAGTTCAGCATCGCGATACTCGTCAATAAATCTCATTCTTTATCCTGCTATTCAGTTTGATTGGCTATCTCTTGCAATAACTTGAGGGTCTCTTTAGCCTCGGCTTCATTGATGATATTGATGGCATAGCCGGTATGCAACAGCACGTAATCCCCTTTTTTAACCTCCGGGGTGAGCCAGATACTGACCTGGCGACTTACCCCACCTATCTCCACCTCAGCCGTTTGCCCATCTACGGATTTGACCAGGGCTGGAATTGCCAAACACATAATTATCCTCTCTTTTCTTCAGCGAAATTGGCAATGACTGCCTGTCCTAAAGAGACCCCTCCGTCGTTGGTTGGTACTTCACGGTGAGTTAACACACCCAATCCAGCTCGCTCTAGGGTCGCCACTGTAAGCTTTAACAGCAGACGATTCTGGAACACTCCGCCGCTTAAAGCTACCCGGTTAATGCCAGTTCGATTAGCCAGTCGCTGGCACATTTTCATCACCACCTGAGCTATGGTGCGATGGAACTTCATTGATATACTAGCTGAGGAAACTCCTCGGCTAAGGTCACCGATAATGGCTGAGAATAGCTCACCAAGGTGCACGATATCCGTTCCATTTTGCTCAATGATGGAGAAGGGATAGCTACCAGTCTCACTTTCATCAGCGACCATTTCTAGCTCAATGGCTGCCTGAGCCTCATAGCTTATCCTGTCTCTTACGCCGATTAAAGCCGAGACAGCATCAAACAGCCGACCACAACTGGAGGTCAGTGGAGAGTTGATCCCCTTCTCAATCTGTTTCTTGATGAGGTTGGTCTCAAGACTGTCAACACGGCTCAGGAAAGGAAGTTTCTGATTCAAAGCATCTTCCCCCAGCAGACTAAGAAGATAGCTGATAGCCATTCGGTAGGGTCTCTCAATGGCAGCGGCACCACCGGGAAGAGGTATGTACTGAAGCTGCCCCAGGCGCTCAAAACCTCGGTAGTTTGCCAGTAGAAATTCCCCACCCCAGATGCAGCCATCGCTACCGAAGCCGGTACCATCAAAGGCAACCCCGATTACCGGCTCTTGGAGCCCGTTGTCGGTGATGCAACTGACTATATGGGCGTGGTGATGCTGAACTGGAATAAAGGTTATATCAGTGGACTCAGCCGCCATGGCTTTAGCGTATTTGGTGGATAGGTACTCTGGGTGCATATCGTAGGCTACCGTCTCAGGCTGGATGCGGAAAAGCCTTTGATAAAGCTTGATTGTGGTTTCAAAGTGTTCCAGTGTCTCTAGGTTCTCCATATCACCAATGTGCTGGCTGAGAAAGGCGTACTCATCTCTGGTGAGGCAGAAGGTATTCTTTAGCTCAGCCCCGCAAGCGAGCACCTGCTTTGCCTTAAAGGGAAGGTGAATGGGGTAAGGAGCGTAACCCCGGGCTCTCCGGATTAGCTGAGGCTCACCTCTCTCCACCATAGTTACACTGTCATCATAACGAGCATAGATATCCCGGTTGTGCAGTAGAAAATAGTCAGCAATCCCCTGCAGCCTTCTTATTGCCTCATCGTTGTCTTTGGCGATAGGCTCCTCGCTCAGATTACCACTGGTCATCACCAGAGGTAGTGCGGTCTCTCTTAGCAGCACATGGTGCAGCGGAGTATAAGGTAGCATCACTCCAAGGTAATTGAGCTGAGGAGCTACCAGTGGTGAGATTGAAGACCCGGCTTTCCGCCTCAAGAGTACGATTGGGCTTTGGCAGGAGGTAAGAAGCTCTTCCTCAGCGCTGGAAACCTGACAGTGTTCCTTTACCTCTTCAAGGGTAGTCAGCATTATGGCTAACGGCTTGGAAGGTCGCCCTTTTCTCTCCCGCAGGAGTGCCACTGCCTTATCATTGGTGGCATCGCACGCCAGAAGAAAACCTCCCAGACCCTTTATGGCTATAATTCTGCCCTCCTTGAGCAACTTACTGGCGGCTGTCAATACATCACCTTTGGGAACACGGTTACCCTTACCATCAACCAGTTGCAAACCGGGACCACAGCGGGGACAGGCGTTAGGTTGGGCGTGAAAGCGGCGATCCAGAGGGTCATCATACTCCTGCTGGCATTGGGGACACATTTGGAAATTACGCATCGTGGTCTTGGGTCGGTCATAGGGGATGTCCTCAATGATGGTAAAGCGGGGTCCACAGTTGGTGCAGTTGGTGAAGGGGTAGCGATAACGCCTGTCACCAGGTGACAAGACTTCCTTGAGGCAGGCAGGGCAGGTGGCAATATCGGGTGAAACGAGTTGATATTTACCCTCTTCAGAAATGCTATCCCGGATTTCAAAATGCTGATAACCGACAGTTAGTTCTTTTGTGGTTGAAATACTCTCAATATGAGCTAGAGACGGGGCTG
The DNA here is from genome assembly GCA_046760985.1 of Dehalococcoidales bacterium. Lineage (GTDB taxonomy): Bacteria > Chloroflexota > Dehalococcoidia > Dehalococcoidales > RBG-16-60-22 > JBHIFE01. Next base: position 8,206 of record JBHIFE010000031.1, on the reverse strand, counting down.
AGGTCTCCAGGTCAGAAAGGAATTGGTCCAGGGAAGCTTTCTCACCCTCAATGTCAATCTTAACATCCCCTGAAGTGTTGCATACCCAGCCCTTCAGATTATGCCGGCAGGCAAGCTGGTAAACAAAGGGACGAAAGCCAACACCCTGCACCACCCCCCTGATGCTAATTTTTAGTCTGAGGACATTGGGGAAAACCGTTACCTTATTTGGTGGTGATGAGCAGATAGCCTTCATCATTCTACCTCAATACTTTCCACATAAAGCTCATTGCCGGCTACTATCTCAAACTTCCCAGAGTGACATGCAGGACATTCCCAGCAAATGTTACCGGGGTGGAAAGCGTGACCACACTGAAGACAGTGTGCCTGCTTAGGTACATTATGAAAAGAGAGCTTGGCTCCTTCTGCCGGGGTATTTCTACTCATAAGCTCAAAGTTAGACTGGATACTCCGGTCAGCTACGCCGGACATCTCACCGAGCACCAAGTTTACTTGGACTACCTTGCTGGCTCCAGCCTTGGCGACTTCTTCCAGAACAAAGTCAAGCAAACTCTGAGTAATAGCTACTTCGTGCATATCTAGCCTCTCCCAATCAGCGTTAGCGCTAAATAGTCCCCGATGTTAATCGGGGGTACCAGTTATCCTACAGGGAGAAGAAGCCAAACATTATTGCTGCCACAATGACACCCAGCAGTCCGACACCCAAGCCGATTGTCATCGTTGTCTGGCTAGCTCGCTCATCTTCTCGTGTCAGACCGTAGCCAAATATCACTATGGCAATTATGAATAGGGGTAAAGTGACTAAAAAACTCAAACTAATCATACCCCCTTACTCCTTTCCCCCCAAAATCCAAGCATAAGTGTTGAATTAATTCGGTTGCCTCAGATACCGCAGATTGCAGGGGTGGCGATAACTCGGTGCCCCACTCCACCTTTTCGGGACGGGTAACCAGAAAAATGACCTCAGGCTCATAGCCGAGTAATTCCCACATCTGCATTAGTTCAAGCACGCCAACCTGATGGAATGATAGAATTCGTTTCCCGGGTTCTTTCAATTTAGACCCAGACCAAAAAAGCTGGAGTTCTCCGGGAGGCGACTCCATCATCATTACATCCACGACGAGCAACCGTTTCACTCCATCCAGATGACCTAAGAGGTTAAAACCACCGACACCACCCTCCACCACCTTGATGTGGCTGGGCAATTCCATCCCCCTCAACCGGCGCACGACGTGAATACCAAAACCTTCGTCACCTAACAATAGGTTCCCTAAGCCCAACACCATCGTTATCCCATTTCTGGTATTCTCAGTCATGCGAAGCTCTTCTCCTCTCGCTTATCTTTTTACTCTCCTCCAAACGGGGGCAGGAGGTGGATTTCCTTCATAATCTGGGGGCTTTCCCGAATGGCAAGGTACGTGTGAATTATCAGGAAAAGGAGAAATAGCCAGGTGAAGATATAGTGGGCTAACCGGACTTCAATCTCATTGTTGAAGAGACCGTAAGTAAGCCAGCTAAGCCAGCCGTCTGGGTACTGTAAGGCAAAGCCCGTGATTATCTGAAACAGGACCAGAAAGAGAAGCACGATGTAAGTAATCATCTGCAAGGCATTATATTTCCTTGTTATGTCAGGCATAAGACCGAGATGAAGGTAATAGGTGATAACTTTAGGCATCAACTTTAAGTCTTCACGGTGTGGAATGAAGGACGGCCAGTCGCGGTAAGGTCCGAAAAATGTTCCCAGAATACGAAGCAATACCACGATAATCAGGACGCCGGCAGCGAAGAAATGGACTCCACGCATCAGGGACATGAGGAAGCCGCCACCGTCTGCCACAAAGGGGCGGTGGATATAAAATCCGGTAATGATCAAGAGCACGATAGATGTCATCCTTAGTTCATGAAGAACGCGGTAGGTTAGAGGATGGCGCACCGCTCTAATATGTGTTGTTGCCATGATTGTACCTCCTAAGTTACCTTATATACCTTAATATCGTTTGTCTCCGGGTCAATGAGGTGTATCGCGCAGGCGAGACACGGGTCAAAGGAGCGTATGATGCGCACCAGATTGATCGGGTTTTCCGGGTCGGGGACGGGTGCACCGATAAGTGACTCCTCATAAGGACCCCTGACACCTTTCTCATCCCTGGGTGATGCATTCCAGGTGGTGGGCACTACCATCTGATAGTTCCTGATACGGTGGTCTTCAATATCCACCCAGTGTGCCAGAGCCCCTCTGGGCGCATCCCAGGCTCCCATGCCACGAGCTGATTTAGGCACTGGCTTCTCTCTCACGCCGACGATGGAACCAGCGGTGGCTAACTCAATCAACCGGTCAATCCAGGCAAGTCCCGCCTCGCCAATGATTCTTGATTCAATGGCACGGCAGAAGTGGCGAGCCACCGCACCGGGCTTGCCCCCCGCCTTGATTAGGTCCATCAACTCAGGATATTGGTTGACCAGTCCTCTGGCTAAGGGACCAACTTCCATGGGCAACCCATCGTAGCGTGGTGCTTTGACGAACGAATAGGCATCATTTTTCCTGGGATTAAACTCAGTGACCCCAACGCTGGGATGGAGGTGGCTAACTCCAGGCGGGTAGTTATACCACGAATGTTCAACTGCCTCGGTAATCCTGCCGAAATCAACGGCTTGTGCCGGGTTGGTAGCCCCACCGGTGATAACCCCACCGCTTATCAGGTGGTTGCTCCCGCCCAGGGCATAATCAGCACGGTTTCGGGGGTTATCCTGGGGAAACATCGGGTAGCAGAGGTAGTTGTTATGAGCGGCACCCAGACCGGCTGTGGCTAGGGGTAGCAATGGTCCGGTGCCTACTGCCACCACATCGGGAATATAAACTTCATTCACGAACTTTAGCTGTTCTTCCCACAGGGCTCTGAACTGTAAAAGTTCTTCCCTTGAAGGGGTAGCCGTACAGCCGCCGACCATGATGGTGGCGGGATTGGGCTGTATGCCAGCGATTATATTCAGCATCTTCTGTGACTTGGCTTTTAACTCTACTGCTTTAATATAATGAGATACTAGGGTGGTTACCACTTCCGGGTCGGCTACAGAAAACTCATCTGGTGGGTAACGGGGGGTAAACGGGGAGGTATCTTTCTTCTCAACGAGACTTACTATTTTGTCCCTGACTGCCTGCAGGTGGGGGTCAACGCCCTTGTATTCGGCTACAGCCATGATGTCTAAGTAATCAAGCGCTGAGAGTATGTAGAAATGGATATAATGGTCGTGCATGTAAAGTCCGGAGCAAAAGAGGTTACGCATCAGTCTGCCTGCTTCCGGCACTTCAATGTCAAAGGCGTGGTCTAGTGCCTGGGCTGAGGCGACAGTATGTACTCCTTCACAGACGGCACAAACGCGACCGGTTATATATGGGGCATCCCTCGGGTCTTTGTCCCGAAGCAGCACTTCCCAGCCTCGTGCCATGGTACCGGCAGACCATGCCTCTTTCACCCGTCCATTTTCTACCTCCGCCTCTATCTTAAGGTGACCTTCAATACGTGTTATCGGGTCAATTACAATACGGTGTGCCATATTAGCTCTCCTTTACTCCTGCCTTTTCTTTAGCTGTGTTATTGTTCTTTCTTTCTGTGACACGGCTTATTACCATATCAGCTCCCACACCGGCGGCGGTAACGCCGGCAATAGTTGCCAAAACCTTATCTACATCCACTCGACCAATACCCGGCAGTTCTATGTCAAACCGGCGTTCATAAATGGGGCTGAAAGATTCATAAAACTCAGGTTCAGAACACGCCACGCAAGGGGTGTTAGCCTGGATACAGTAGTTTGTTCGGTTGTTCCACAGTCGTTTCCAGCAGTCCTGGTAAGCCCAGGGACCACGGCAACCCTTGAGGTAAAGGCACCACTCATGCTGCCGTGGGTCTCCCCAGTCAATCATAAAGCGACCGGCATCAAAGTGCCCGCGCCGCTCACAGCTTTCGTGTTGGTTGAAACCGTAGAAAGCCAGCGGCCGGTTAAAATCATCCAGCGGTGGTACGGTACCAAAAGTCAAGTAATGAACAATAACCGCCACCAGCCGCTCAGGATGTACTGGACAGGTCGGCAGGTTGATTACCGGTTTGCCAGCGGTGACATCGTCAAAATAGTGGTGTCGCTGAGTACCACGGAATAGGTAACCAACGGCATCGGTAGGACCGGAGCGTGGAATACCACCGTAGGTAGCACAGGCGCCAACCGGGATGATAGCTGCTGCCTTACTTGCTGTCTCCCGCACAATATCCTTGAAGGTCTTGCCACCAACAGTGCAGAATAAGCCATCCTCAGCTACCGGGATTGAGCCTTCTATCACTAGGAGGTAACCGCCTTCTTCAATAGTCCTCGCTCGGGCTTCCTCAGCCTGGTGTCCTGAAGCAGCCATAACCGTCTCGTGGTAACGTAGCGAGATACTGTCAAGTAATATAGAAGTTGCCAGTGGTTCTAGGCTGTTGAGGAAGGACTCCGAGCAGCCAGCGCAGTCCTGACCTTCTAGCCATACTACCGCAGTTTTACCTAGAGACTCTTCCAGAGCCTTTGCCACCTGGGGCGTTAGCGCTTGGCTAAGTCCCAAAAGGGCTAGCGAAGCACTAGCAATCTTCAGGAATTCTCTCCGGGTCATTTCCGGCGACCTTAGTGAGAATGTGTCCATGCAAAACTCCTTTCTGCTATTTTTAGGTACAACTATCCCCCAAAGTTCCGCTTATATAGTCAACCGGGGTCTGTTTGTGGAATATAGATACAATGCGGCTAGATGTGATGCAGTTTCTTAACTCGCTCTTCCCAAATACAGCGGGCTTCGTTATTTTCAACGATATCCTCAACGCCTATCGCTCAGCAGCAAATAACTAGGCTATAGTAATTTTGGTTTGCAGCGCAAAGGGTCAAACTTAACAGGTTTCCCGCAGGCAATTCTAATCCAAGTTGACAAGCGGTGTCAAGCTTCATTTGATAAGGCAAAAATATTCGTAATTGGCAGTGGCTGTCTAATTCAAAAATCTGTAGAAGCCTCCGCCCTCTTTATGGACTAAAACTTGGCATCCTTGACAGGGCTTAATCAGGCGACTAAAGTATCTATTAGTGATTTTTAATAATTTTTACCATGATACGTAAAGTTAATAAGATGAACATTTTAGTGGCTGATCGCATTTCTGGCGAAGGTCTGGACATCCTCAATAAAGCTGGAGCCGAGGTAGATATCAGGTTAGGTCTAAAACCTGAAGAACTTAAATCTATAATCGGTAATTATCATGCTTTAATAGTACGCAGTCAGACCAAGGTCCCGGCTGAGGTCATAAAGTCAGGTAAGAACCTTAAGGTAATTGCCCGGGCGGGCATTGGTGTCGACAATATCGACGTGAATGAAGCAACTAAAGAGGGTATCCTAGTAGTAAACGCACCGACATCTAGTACGGTTGCTGTTGCTGAACATGTCTTTGGTTTGATACTGGCTTTGGCACGCCATATTCCTCAAGCACACGATAAGCTCAAGTCCGGGGTATGGGCTAAGAGTGAATTTATGGGAACCGAGCTCAGAGGCAAAACCTTAGGCATAATTGGTTTAGGTAGAATAGGCACAGAGGTAGCCAAACGCGCCAAGGCTTTTGAAATGGAGGTCATCGCCCATGACCCCTTCGTTTCCACTGAATATGCCCAGAATCTGCAGGTGAAGCTCGTTCCTCTGAAAAAATTATTAAAGGAATCAGACTTTATCACACTTCACTCCTTATTGACCGAATCAACTAGGGGGCTAATTGGAGCCAAAGAGCTAGCTTGGGTCAAGCCAACGGTTCGCATCATTAACTGTGCTCGGGGTGAGCTAATTGACGAGGAGGCATTGGCTAAAGTAATAAAAGAAAAGAAAATCGCTGGGGCAGCTGTTGATGTCTATTGTCAAGAGCCGGCTACCGAGTGTGTTCTGCTTAAGTGTGACAATGTAATCCACACTCCCCACATAGCAGCTTCCACCACCGAGGCGCAAAGTTTAGCTGCTACCATTGTAGCTGAGCAGGTGGTTGCTGTTCTTAATGGAAGACCTCCGAAATATCCGGTGAATAGTCCTTCGGTCAGGCGGTAGGCTTCTTCACTCCAGTCGGTAGAAGACAAAACCCGTTGGTGCTTTGGGATAGAAGCGATTTGATTTCGCCGGCATTACTTCACCGGCATCAGAGACGCTTATAATCTGCTCTATTCTGGCTGCTCTCAGGAGAAGAGCTAACTGATATTGACCGCTCAAGACTTTTCCTACCGCATCACTTCTGTCATTACTGAAAGCGAGTAATTTATCTTTCTTGGCATCATCTATGTTAAGTAATTTCTCAATTATGATTTGATTGGCGATACTAACATCAAGCCTTTTATATAACTCAGATTGAGAAGCAGGCATTGCCCTGGCTACAGCAGCAAAGTCACGCACTCTCAGAACAACGAGCTTATCGCTGATTAAACCAAAAAGCACCATGGCAACTTCATCTGGCTTATCTGAGCCGGTATTGATCAGCAAACTATCAACCTTCTGCCAGACATTTGGCGTGTCCAGTGACCACTCTTCCACCTCAAAGAATTTCTTAAGTTCCACCGGTAGCCTGCTCAAAACTGACTCTGGCATACCGTGGATTAGACGGTGGAACGGTAAGACAATCAGACCCGGATCCGGGAACGGTGATAAGGTCATCATTATAAAATTACAGGGGTCATCTCTGGAGACGGATGGGCAGGTAGCGTGTCTCTCCGCTCGATAGGTAAGAGCGCTCTCATACCGATGATGCCCGTCAGCCATATAAAGTGGCTTCTTAGCCAAGCTAGTGCGTATCTGATTGATAAGTTCTGGCTCGGTGATAGCCCACATCTTGTGTCTTCCTTCAGTATTACCAATGCTCAGGTTAATTATGGGTTTACCTAGTTTTGCTTTGGATAACAGTGAGAAAACCTCCCCCTCTTGGTCTTCAAAGAGAGCCAGCAGTGAACTGGTGTTCGCCTTCAAATTCCTTATCTGAATCAAGCGTGATTTCTTGATTTCAGGCAGAATTTTTTCGTGACGCTGGACAACCATCTTGTCCCATTCTTCCAGTCGGACTATGGCAATTATGCCACGGCGCATGTATTTCTTACCCAGATAGGTGAAGTAATAGTCATGAAGATAGATAGCTGGTACATCGTCAATCTGAAGAATCCCCTTATCCAGCCAATTACTCAAAGTGGCAGCAGCTCGTTTCCACTTTGAATCTTCACACTTATCATCGGCTGACTCTAGGGGGGCATCCAGACGAACGAAATTATACTCACTCTGGTGATAAAGTTCCCTTCGTAACTCTGGGGTAAGATTATCCGAGGGAGCACAGATAACTCTGGGGAAATTCTCCACTAGCTGCTGATTATAGCGTACACCCCGAAAGGGATAAATGTCAGCCACGCCTACTCCCCTTTTCAAACCAGTTTTGAGAGCTTCATCGCAGCTTAGTTTACTCCATGCCAGGCAAAGGTGCAAGCCGCTAAAGAATACAGACTATCACTAAGTCAATAAAAACGTCAGTTCGGAGACAAAAAGATGCGGAAGTTGGGCTGGGACAATAATGAGAGAATTTTACTGAGCCCCCACAACTTGACCTCACCCTCTGTTAAACACCCCAGGCAATGGCACCAGCCAAAGTCCAGGACGGTAAGTTAAAGAGAGTTCGGTCTAGTGCTATAATGAAAATGTAGATAAATGTTGGGTGGGTTGATGATCTGGAAAATTCTAGCTGATACAGTTATGAGTCTACACCTTCTCCTCATAGGCTTTTTCGCTGTTTCCGTTGTACTTCTAGCGCTAGGCTTTTTCAAACGGCGCCGTAACTGGCGGCTTTTCTACTGCGGAGTCACCGCGTTGGCAATAAGTCTCGGGACAGCGTCTTGGGTGGGGATATTAAGGTCTTGCTCCCTTACCGACTTGGAATACATGCTGAGAAGGCTCTATGACCCGAGCGAGAGCTGGATGCGCACGAGGTCACTTCTGGGCACTATCATATTTGATGCTACCGGAGTTGAAGTGCCCGAATTCGCCTTCACCATAGGCTTGGCAATAGGAATAGTCGTAATGATAGGCTCTCTTATTCTTCGGAGAGCCTGAGCAGGGGTAATGTATTCTGTTCTATTCCACTCACTTCCTGCGCCTACTATTACTAATTTGATAACCTCACCCCCATTGTCC
>JBHIFE010000030.1:0-15017 GCA_046760985.1 Dehalococcoidales bacterium | reverse complement strand
AGAATAGTTTATCCTTCCCGCAAAAAGGGAGGTAAGCAATGCAAGCATACTGTGTGAAGTGCCGTACTAAAAGGGAAATGAAAGACCCAAGACCCATAACTATGAAGAACAAGAAGCCGGCAACCCAGGGAGTGTGTCCCGTATGTGGGACTAAGATGTTCAGGATAGGAAAGAGTTAAAGCCGATATTGCAGGTAGTGGGATTATTGAAGAAGCTGGATATTTAGAGAAGGAATGTCCAGCTTCTTCCCTTTAATGTAAACAATCCGTCACTTAGGAAGATTGCGTTTAATTTGACTTCCAAAGTATAATTCATAGAGACCCTTCTGTTGAGTGGTAGCAAAAGGTCAAGTAGTTGAAGTTGTAGGAATCCTGATGAACCAAGAATTCACCCGCCGAGTGCAGGCAGTAGTTGATAATATTCGCCAAGTGGTAGTAGCTAGTCCAGAAGTTATCAAGATGAGTTTATTGGGGCTGCTGTGCCAAGGGCATGTTCTGCTGGATGACTTTCCCGGTGTAGGCAAGACATTACTAGCCAAGGCGCTGGCGCAATCAATACAGGCTAACTTTAAACGTATCCAGTTCACCCCGGACTTGCTGCCTACGGACATCACCGGGTCATCAATCTATAACCCAACTGATGGCAAATTTCGGTTTGTGCCCGGTCCTATTTTTGCTAATATCGTGCTGGCAGACGAGATCAACCGCTCCAGTCCTCGAACGCAGGCAGCCCTGCTTGAGGCTATGGATGAAAGATATGTTACCTTCGACGGAATCGCCCACCCCCTACCCAAGCCCTTCTTCGTTATCGCCACACGCAATATCATTGAAGCCCATGGCACCTTTCCCCTACCACAAAGCCAGATGGACAGATTTTTGCTCTCCTTCGGCATTGGCTATCCCAACTGGGAGGAAGAGGTGGAAATCCTGGAGCGACATGAACACGGGGAACCCAGCCTGAGCCCGGTTCTTACCGCCGATGACATTTCTAATATGCAAGACCAAGTATACCGAGTCGAGGTTGCCCAGCCAATAAAAGAATACATTGCCAATATCGTAGCTGAGACAAGAGCAAGTGCTGAAATAGCCGTAGGAGTGAGCCCTCGTGGTGCCGTTTTTCTACAGAGGGCAACTCAGGCAAGAGCAGCTATGGAGGGGAGGAGCTTCGCTACCCCTGACGATGTAAAGATAGTATCGCTGGCAGTGCTCCGGCACCGTCTTAAAACCCGCTCCTCAGAGCCCGATTCTCCAGCAAAGTCCCTTGAAGCCATTCTGAGCACAGTCCCGGTGCCTCTATAAAGGAACTGCAACGACCTATGACTAAAGCAGGCTTTGGTTTTATCGTAGCCGGCGGGGTTGTTTATTTCCTAGCCGGTCAAACTCAAATAGGCTGGCTTTACCTGTTTGATGCTATCATTTGGAGCCTGCTGGTGCTTTCAGCCATCTTACCCTGGTTTAGCCTCAAGTCTCTGCAAGTAGAGCGCCGGGTATTATTACCGACTTCAGCTCACTCGCAATTAGGTGGTCCCTTGGAGGACGAGACCGTTGAGGTTGAGCTCAAAGTGACGAATAGCGGGCGCCTCGCCAGACATTTTATTAAGGTGCTGGAGGATTGCCCCTTTGAGCAGCCAAAGAAGCGCCGCCGAACCTTTCTCGTTACCAGCCTCAAGCCGAGGTCTACAACAGTCTTTTCCTATACTGCCACCGGCTACCGCCGGGGCTACTATGCTTCATCAAACACTACCTTGCAAGCCAGTGGACCGCTGGAGTTGATGGTGCGGCGACGCACCTTTCAACTACCGTTGAACCTGACGGTTTACCCCGCCTATTACCAGATGGAAGGACTATCCGTAGCCGACGCTGCCTGGACAGATTGGGGCAATGCCGTCAAGTCCAGAGCTGCCGCCGAATTCTATAGCTCCAGGGAATACCAGCCTGGTGAACCATTAAGACATATCCATTGGCGCAATACTGCCCGACTGGGGCGTTTCATGCTTAAGGAATTCGAGCAAGCCAGCCAAGATTCAGTAACTGTCGCCTTTGAAACGGGGCGTGATTTCGGGAGGGGGAGACAGACGACTCTAGAATACAGCATCAAGATCACTGCCAGTCTGGCTAAGCTTTGTGCCAATTCCGGACGCAGCATAGACATTGTCGCTGGCGAAGCACTCTTATACAACGCCGCGTGGCGAGAGGCAATGGATTACCTGGCACATCTAGAAGTGGGAGGAAAAGCTGTCTTGGCAGAATTGGTGACAGCACCAAAGCTAGGTCGGGTCATTGTAGCCATTGTGCCCGCAATTGAAGCCGAACTAGCCCTTACACTATCGCGATTGGCTGAGCAGGTAAATTGGCTAGTGGTGGTGCTTCTAGAAGGCTTCACTCCGAACGAGATACCCGCTGAGTTTGCTTCCAGATTGAAGAAGGGTAATTCCCCTATTATCAGCTGCTCCCGGGGTAATTTGGAGATGGCAATAAAAGAATTGAGTAATTCCTTATCCTTCGCCAGTAAATTACCAGCCGCGGTGGGTTAAAGCATGGCAACCGATAAATATTCGACTAGTTCAAGATTTTTTGCCTTCCTCGCTGTCAGCTGCCCCATAGTGGCTGTAGCCTGGGCAAGTAGAGACGCGGTTCTCCTAGCTGTGGGCATACTGGGTTTGGCTGCAGGACACTTCTATAGCTGGCGTCGGCGTGATACCTCAATACGCCGCAACTTGATTCTGTTTCTCTTCATGCTCCTTACTGCTTTCCTCGGCGGGGAGATATTGCTCACCGGATTGAGCGACCGGCTGCTACTATCACGTTATCTTATCTACGGACTAGCACTAGGCAGTTTTGACCTAATGAAGAGAAGTAACGTCATGGCTAGTTTGGTCCTGGGAGCCTTACTTTTGGTGCTCATCAGTGAATTAGCCCTTAGTTTATGGTTTCTAGCCTTTTCGGTAGCCTTTACCGTTTTGGCACTGATATCAGTTGCCCTCAGTCGTATTGAAGCTGAAACAAGCCAAGCCGTGCTAGTGGGCAAAGTAAGCTGGCTTACCGCTGGAAAAGTTTGGTTAGGCTTTGCCACTGGTACCTTGCTACTTTCAGCTATCTTTTTCTTACTGATGCCCAGGCTGGCTAGCGGTCAGGTAGCCCAAGCCAGCTGGCTGCCCAGTCGGTTAGACCTCAGCCTTGGCGGGCTTGCTACGCTCCCAAGTAAACCCAGTGTTTCAGTATCGCCCGGCATCTTCCCCTCTCTTCAAGATGAGGGACGCCTCAGCGACAAGGAGTACGCCTCTTTGGGCTATGTCGGCTCCTCAGCCGACAAAGCGGTGATGCAGGTGCGCAGCCGGATATCCAGCTACTGGCGCGGACTGACACTGGATAAATACTATGGGCGGGGATGGCTACCTTCCACAGCTCAAATCAAACCGCTTAATGAGAGACGGGGCGAGTTTATCCTGCCCGATTCCAGGATGAACCTATCCGGGCAAAAAGCATATTGGCAGGCATACTATATGCTATCAGATCAACCTGACGCCATATTCACCGGCTATAACCCGGGAAGAATCTATCTGTCCCAGCCAGAGCAGGCTGTTCTAGAGAGGGGGGCTTTATATCGCGCCCTTTCCGTAGTGCCATATCTTAAACCGGAACAACTGCGCCATGATAGTGTAGTCACCGAGGATATTACCAATCTAACGCTTCCACCCATAAGTAAACGAACCGCCGCTTTAGCCGAATCCATCGTGCAGGGTGCCACTACAGATTATGACAGGGCAGCAAGGCTGGAGCGCTTTTTGCTTACTAATTATCCTTATGACCTGAATGTGGAGTCATTGCCACCAGGGCGTGATGCAGTGGACTTCTTCCTATTTGAACAACAGACTGGTTATTGCTCGCAGTTCGCCACTGCTATGGCAGTAATGGCTCGGCAGGTGGGGTTACCTGCCCGTATTGCTGTTGGCTATCTGCCCGGTTTCATCGATCCGCTCACCGGGGCGCATATTGTGCGCGCCGGGGATGCCCATGCCTGGGTGGAAATCCATTTTCGGCACCATGGCTGGGTGGCTTTTGACCCAACCCCCAGACCCGACGCCACCATGGGTTTTGCCGCTGGGCGAAATTGGCTTTACTTCGGTCTGGAGGATTTTACCGGGGTTACCTTTGCCAGCATACTGTCACCGCTAGCCGGTAATTCCTCTTTCGGTCCACTCTCCATACCCGGTTGGATTTGGATCGTGTTGCCCAGCGCCGGGATTGCCATTACTGTTCTCGTTTTACTGCTCAGTCGCCGTAAGGTAAGAATCAGCCAAGCAGTAAGGGGATACAGCACTATAGGTGGGGAATCCAGAAGCGCAATGCTGCACCTGTACCACAAAATGTTAGCCTTACTAGTCAAAAAAGGCTTGCCCTCCCGACAGCCATATCAACCCCCTTATGAATACGCTACTATCATAAGCCGACAAATTCCAAATAGCCGAGAAATAGTAGCTTGGCTAACCGAAGCCACTGTTAGCGCTGCTTATGATCCCAGCCCCTTTAATCCCTCAACCGTCTGGCAAGCAAGAGACAAGCTAACTACCTTGAGGCAAGCGCTAGCTCGTAAAAACTAGAGAGTAGAACCTCGCTTCCCAGGTAATAGAGTAGCATCCTGCCCTTGGGGCAACATATTGACAAAATAAGAATCTCTAGAGTAAACTATGTCCTGCGGTGGGAAAATGATGATTTTTAGCCACTGGAAAACCAAACTTTTAGAGATAAATGAAGAAAATTCTCTGAAACCACTAAGAAGATTAGTGGTTTCATTCGTTTAAGAGCAATGTAGGGAAGTGTATTTGTTGTCAAGGAGGTGTAAATGGCTAGATTATTTGAATACCAGGGAAAGGGTTTTCTCAAAGATGCCGGGATTACCATCCCAACCGGAGAGGTTGCCTCTACCGCCAAAGAGGCACGTGAAATTGCTTCCAGAATAGGCAAACCTGTCGCCGTAAAAGCCCAGGTTTGGGCTGGTGGACGTGGCAAAGCCGGCGCCATAAAGCTTGCTGATACCCCTGAAGAAGCGGAAAAGGCAGCCAGTGCTATTCTAGGGATGGAAGTAAAAGGCTTCCCGGTGCGTAAGGTGTTGGTAGAGGAGAAATTGGATATTGAGAAGGAATACTATGTCGGTGTAATCCCTGACTCCTCCTGGAAGAGCCGAGCTCCGGTAGTTATGTTCAGCACTGAAGGGGGGATGGATATAGAAGAGGTTCCTGAGGATAAAATTTTTCGGGCTAAGGTTGATTATCTTAAAGGGTTGCCTCTCTACGATGCTTTGGACATGGCTAGCAGTGCTGGCATCCCCAATGAGTTGCTCAGAGACATGGCTGGGGTGATTTCTAGAACCGTGGATGTCTTCAAGAAGCGTGATTGCAATATCTTGGAAATCAATCCTCTGGTATTGACCAAAGAGGGTAAAGTGATTGCCGGAGATTGCCGTATGGCTGTTGACGATAGCTCAACCTTCCGCCACCCTGAGATGGAAGTCGCTATCCCCAGAGAATTTCCCTGGGAACCCACTGATTATGATATGGTTGGCTGGGGAATTGAGGAAACCGACTTTCGTGGTGCCGGGTTTGTCATGAAGATGACCCTGGACGAAACCAGTCCCGGTTATATTGGTTTCCATGCTATTGGTGGTGGTGCTGCCATGATAGGGATGGATGCCCTTAGTCGGGTGGGTCTCAAGCCAGCCAATTTCGCCGATACCAGCGGCAATCCGGTGGCTTCTAAGGTTTACCGAGTAGCTAAAGTAGTTCTAGCTCAGCCCAATATTGAAGGTTATCTGTTGGCTGGTTTCCTGATAGCTAACCAAGAGCAATGGCATCATGCCCATGCTATAGTTAAGGTTTTGAGGGAGGAACTCCCCAAGAGACCGGGATTTCCTTGTGTTCTTCTCTTGGCGGGGAATAAGGAAGAAGAGTCTTTGCAGATATTGAGGGAGGGGCTAAAAGGTTTGCCCGGGCGGATTGAAATTTACGGGAGTGAACGTGTGGAAGATAGCGATTTCATTGGCAAAAGGATGAAGGCGCTAGTCGAAGAATACCGTAAAGCAAAAGGAAAATAAGGGAGGTCCTACAGGCATGGATTTTGAAGAAGGAACCATTAAAGTAACCATAGATACCAGCAAATGCCCTGATTGTACTACCAAAGCCTGCATTGAGGCGTGTAAGGTTTACGACCGGGCAATTTTGCAGCTTAATGACGGAATCCCCTCGGTAAGTCATCTAAGTCCAGAAGAGGTGAAGCGGAGGGGCACGGAATGTCTAGCCTGTGAGTATGCCTGCTGGCAGCGTGGCTTGGACCTCATCCGTATTGAGGTTCCAATTAAAGGCTTTGGCGAGTATCTGAAGAAACGTGGCCTGAAATAGGAGGGTAAAATGTCAATTCTTATTGATGAAAAGACCAAGGTAATTGTTCAGGGGATAACCGGGCGAGAAGGCTCTCTCCGCTCTAGGTATATGAAAGGTTACGGCACTAAAGTAGTGGCGGGTACCTCTCCAGGTCGAAGGGGAGAGGAGGTAGATGGAATTCCCGTCTACAATACTGTTAAGGAAGCGTTACGAGCTCAGGGCGCAATAGATATGAGCGTTACCTTTATTCCCGGTCCAGCACTAAAAATGGCGGTACTAGAGGCTATTGATGCCGGTATCAAATATGTTGTTTGTCCGGTAGAGCGAGTGCCCCTTCACGACATCATGGAGATGGTATCAGTAGCTAGTAAGTCAGGAGTGACTATAATCGGACCCGGGTCAATTGGGGTTATGAGCCCGGGAAAGGCTGTTGCCGGATGGTTAGGCGGCAATGTAGAGTGGGCAAATAAGCTATTTATGCCCGGTCCAATCGGAGTTTTATCTCGCAGTGGTGGAGAGTCAGGGACAGTACCCTGGGTTCTTAGGCACGGAGGACTCGGTGTCAGTACCGCCGTTCATACCGGTACCGAACCAATTCTGGGGACATCCTTTGCTGACCTTCTACTCCTGTTTGAGAAAGACAAACAGACCCGTGCTGTGGCTGCTTTTGGTGAGATCGGTGGCACTCAAGAGGAGGAATGTGCCGAAGTTATCAAAGCGGGTAAATTTACCAAACCTTTCGTTATCTATATTGCTGGTGCCGCTGCTCCTGAAGGACAGCGCTTCTCCCACGCCTCTGCCATAATAGAGCGAGGGCGTGGGTCGGTGCAAAGTAAAGTAAAAGCGCTTCGTGAGGCAGGAGCTTATCCCGTGGAAACACCCAAAGACATCGTCCCTACGCTTAAAAGACTCTTAAAGTTATAGCCAGTGGCTATTATATTGGGGGTTTTCTTACGGCTGGTCAAAATTGAAATTTAATAGGAGGTGAAAAAATGCCAGTAATGCGTTCCGTGTTCTATGTTCCCGGAAATAGGGAGGACTTGATTGCCAAGATTCCGAAGATACCGGCAGACATCATTACCCTCGATCTTGAGGATTCCGTACCCCCAGCAGAAAAACAACTAGCCCGAGAGTTGAGTCACAAAAATCTCAAATTTGCGGCATCAGCCGGCGCCGATGTTTATACCCGCCTCAACAACTGGGAAACGGGTATGACCAATGATGATTGCGAAGCCATGGTTGATAAGGGGCTCGCCGGTGTTTGCCTGGCTAAGTGCGGAGGACCAGACCACGTACAGCGCTTGGACTGGAAACTAGCCGAGCTAGAGCAGAGACGGGGGTTGGAGGTAGGTAGCATAAAAATTCAGCTATTGATTGAGACAGCCAAGGGCATGATGAATGTTTATGAAGCGGCTACGGCAAGTCCAAGGGTTAATTCACTGATTTTTGGAGCGGTAGATTATACTACTGATATGAGGGTTACTCTAACTTGGCCGATAGGTGAAGAACAGAAATGGGCTAGGGCACGCATGGCTTGTGCCGCCAGAGCTGCCGGTATTATAGCTATTGACTGGCCTTATGTCGACTTCAAAGACACTGAGGGCTTTGAGAAGGATACCGCCTACGGTCGGCAGTTAGGCATGGAAGGAAGGATGCTGATTCATCCCAGCCAGATTGAACCAGCTCACCGGATTTACTCTCCGGCACCGGAGAGGGTAGAGTGGGCTAGAGAAATTAAAAAGGTGTTTGAAGAGGAGGGAATCGCCAAGGGTTCAGCAGCAGTATCCTATAAAGGCAAGATGGTAGATACTCCTGTTTACGTCGGCGCCCTCAAGATTCTGGAGGCTCAGGCAGAGATTGAAGCCAAGGAAAAGAAAAGACGTGAGGCTATGCCCAAGGAATAGATGAAATTATAAAACTGAGTGCAGGTACAAAGGTGGGGGCAACTGCCCCTGCCTTTTTACTAGCCTCCTGATTAACACTATATAGCTACTTTATTCCCCTTCCCCCCATAATATTTTCTTTCCTTCAATTTAAAAATCGCTTGAACTTTTACTCAACATGCACACTTGTCATATGCACATTTGTCAGAAAAAATGACTTATTCTTTGATTTAAAGCGTATGATTGCTCTAAGAATTAGATTTTTTGCCGAAAATAGTCCAAAATTGTGCCAAAAGGGCTTGACATTTTGTCCCATTTAGTCCATAATTTTGCCAAAAGGATTTGATTTTTTACTCAACATACTTTAATAGAGGCGAAAGATGGAAACTCAAGAATTTGGCGCAAGGCTAAGAGAGTTACGAATTCAAGCCCACCTGACCCAGCGTGAGCTTGCCGACAAGGTGAACATTGACTTTTCTTACCTTAGCAAAATTGAAAACGGAATATTACCACCTCCCAGTGAGAAGGTAATATTGCGACTGTCTGGGGTCTTAAATGCTGACAAAGACGAATTAATCACTTTAGCTGGGAGGATTCCATCTGACATAGCCCAAATGCTGAAAAATCGGGAGACATTACAACTCTTAAGGTCAGACCTTATTCACAAAAAGGTCAGGAACTCAAGTAAAAGGAGTGTGGCTATGCCCAAGTTATCCATACCTCTTAGAAGCTTCGCCCGGGTAGCAATAGCCATTATTTTGGTAATCGCCATTGGTACCTCATTATGGTTTTCATCTCCAATTCCAGTGAGAGCCTTCGGTATTTCGGCATCTGTGTCTGACTCCCCTATTTCGGGCAACACTACCTATCTCCTCGGGGAAAGTGTAACCATTCCAGCTGACATCCAATTTAACGCCTTGGAGTCCAAAGACTTCCAGTCCATCAGCCTGAATATTACCGGTCCCGAGTCGTTTACCCAGACGTTGCCTCTTACCCCGGGCACATACACTTACGCAAATTTGCCAGGCTTCTTAGAGGTTGACGTAACTTGGCAGCCCGGAGTAGGTGCCTATGGTTATGGTTATGGCTATGGCTACAGCACCGGCAGTGGTAATATTAGTTACACTATCCAATGGACTCCCCCCTACACCCTCACCACCCCGCCAACGCCACCACCCAGTGAATTGCCCGGTGCTGACTTGAGCTTTGACATTGATATGTCAGTACCCGACCAAGTTCAATGGGACACCGGGGCATCTCTTGACCAGCCCCAAGGCTTAGCCTATGATGGCACCTATTTGTATGTCCTTGTCCCGGCTAACTACTGGAATGGCACCGACTACAAAGATATTATCATTAAAATAGATACCCAGGGAAACTATAATAGTTATTTTGCCGCTCCCGGCAACTCCTGGAACACGCAAGGTTTAACCTTCATTGGCAGCACCCTCTATGCCGCCTACAATGAATGGGACCCTAACACCTGGATGGATAAAGGTAAGGTAGCCAAGTATGTTTCCGGCAACTGGACCGCCATCACTGGTCTATCCAACCTCAATCCTATTGGCGGGCTTGCCTCTGATGGCACCAACCTCTTCATCGCCCACCGCGATGAGCTCAGGATTGATAAGCGTGACAAGTCCACTGGTGCTCTCATAACCAGCTTTGACGTAGCCAGCACCTGGCCCACGGACCCGATGATGCCCGGCCCTCCTATCTGGGGTTTTGATGCCTTAGCCTATGACAGCAGTGGCCTCTATGCCGCCCAGATGGATTGTATCGTTAAGGTAGACGGCAGCACCGGGGACTACATCAATGACTGGATGACCGGTCTGTGGGACATTCGGGGTCTTACCTTGGTCAGCGAAACCTTTAGCGGAACTGCCTACAATATATTATACATCGGGACGACCCAGTGGCCGGGTAAGGTTTACCGGGCTTCCAAATCGGGAGCAGTGCCTGAAGTGGAGAACACACCGATTGGCAATTATACCACTGAGTTCAAGGTTATTGCCGACGGCACCACCTATACTGAGACCGATAGCTTCACTCTGAGTAAATTGACCACTGCCCCCGAGGTTACCATTAGTGCGCCCACACAGAACTTTGCGGTTGCCGCCGGCTCGGAGAACATTACCGTCTCCGGCTCTATTAATGACCCCTCCATCGCCACCGTCACCGTGGGCGTTGCCCTGCCTGCGGTGACGGCTTTTCAGGACGATGTAGAAAATGAGGCTACTACCAATGCCAAGTGGGAACACCTGAATATTAGTGGCATGATGATGTGGGGACCTCCCTACAGTCAAGAGGACTTATGGCATCGCTCCAGTGAGAGAGACCACACCACCGGCAGTGGCTGGTCCTGGCGTTATGCCAAAGAGAGCACCGGAAACTATGACACTGGAATGTATGCCAATGCCGGCATTCTGAAAACCAAGAATCCAATAAGTGTTGGTGCTGATAATATCCTCACCTTTTGGACTTGGTATGACAGTGAGCTAGACTTCTGGCCTGACCGCAAGCTGGTTGAAGCCTCCACCGATGGCAGCAACTGGCAACCGGTTGCCTGGGTAGCTAAATTCTGGCCACCATTTGTTCCCCCCGATATAACCCAGGAGCAATTTGATGCTTTAACTATGGTGCCAGAGAGAACATGGACCAAAGTTGAGGTCTCTCTCGCTGACTTTGCTGGTCAGGATATATACCTAAGGTTCCGTTTTGATACCATGGACGATATTATGAATAACTTTGAGGGCTGGTATGTAGATGACATCAGCATAACCGGTGCTGGCTTCCAGGGACAGTCGGTGTCTGTAGACGAAAACCTTCAGTTCAGCACCATCTTCACCCTGGCTGAGGGCTCCAACACCATTTCAGTTACGGCAGCAAGAACCAACTACGATCCCAAACTTACTGGCTCCGCCAGTGTTACCGGCTCACTGGATACCACAGCTCCGGTCATCAGCCTTAGCCCGGTGACCACCCCCACCAACCAGTTATACCAGACCATCTCGGGCAACGTGACCGAAGCCAACTTTGACCGTCTGGAGCTAAAAAAGAATGGCGTGCTGGAGTGGTCTACCACTACTCTAACCGATAATATCTCCTTCTCCCAGTCAATAATGTTATCAGAAGGGGTCAATACCATCTTCATTGAAGCCAAAGATAAGGTGAATCTGACCGATAATGTTACCGCGTATATTACACTGGATTCCACCGGACCGGTGTTTAACGCTGTCTTCCCTTCCACCAGCGGGAACACCACCTATGATGTTGCCTATAAGACCGGCGAAATTTCAGCCCGGCCCGGTGATTCCTTCTTCATCGCCCTTAACGTCACTGATGCTGCCAGCGATGTTGCCTCGGTAAAGCTAGTTACACCAGGTCAGTCCCAGGCTGATTGGCCTTCGGCGTTAAGTAAGGACGACATTCCTGAGGCAGTTATAGATAACTGGGGCTTCACATCGGCTACCAAGACAGCTATGAATTATATCATACCGATGCAGCTGCCCTCAGGCACACCCGCCGGTGACTACTCCTGGACAGTCAAAGCCTGGGATACTGCCGGTAATCTGTCTCAGCTAACCGTTACCACCAAGGTAGTAACTACCCTTGAGGCGTTCAACATCTATCTCATGCCTGATTGGAACCTGGTCTCCTCGCCACTAATTCCGACCACCGATAATATAACCACCCTGACGGCTAATATCACGGCAACTACACTGTTTGAGCGAGTCTGGTACTATGATGCCTCCGCAGCCGGTACAGCCGATGAATGGAAGCTCTATCAGCCAGGCGTTGGTGGTGACCTGACCACAATTGAAGCCGGAAAGGGTTACTGGTTCAAGATGAAAGACCTAGCCGCATTTACCGCAGCCGGTAAGGTCTCCGGACCGATGGCTACCGGGCTGCCCAATACCCCGGCACCGATTAAGCTCACTATTGCTGGGCAAGTTCTGCAAGCAGGAGCAGTAGTGCCGCCCACCTATAGTGTCTATGCCGGCTGGAACCTCGTCGGCTTGCACTCAGAGAACCCTCTGCCAGTGAGCACAGCTCTCAGTAGCGTAACCGTACCCCAGCAAAAGTGGGGCTCCCTCCTCCAGTATCTCAACTACATTAGTTTCCCGATGGGAGGACAGGGTAGGCCGGAGATAGATCTCGGTAGATTTGACCGCCTGATCTCAACTGATACTATGCAGCCCGGGCGCGGCTTCTGGCTCTATATGGTCGAGGCAGGTACCATCGTACCGTAAGCTGGGAATAGGCTAATGCAGATAGAGTGAGAAACCCAGCCCTCCTTGGTGTTCAAAAAGGTGGCAAAAACCCGAGGCACAAGGAGGGCTGGGTACGATAAAGAAATATTTTAGCAGTGTCCATGACCAAGAAAAACATATCAATCACCAGTGCCTTAATCACCGTATTGATAGTGTCAATACTACTCCCGGCGTCAGCTGTAGCGGTTCCTCAGCCACCACACGTGTTCTATGGAGCAGTTACCATTGGCGGTTCTGCTGCCGCCGATGGCATCCCGGTAACCGCAGCTATTGCCGGAGCTAACTTCCCCTACACACCAACCGCCCAAACATCCAGCGGCAGGTATGGCGATGACCTCACGTTCAAGGTCCCCGCTGATGACCCGGAAACAAGCGCCAAGGAAGGGGGGGTAAATGGCGATGCCATTGTCCTTTATGTTCAGGGGGTAGAAGCTGGAACCTACACCTTCACCATAGGAGATGTAACCGAGCTTAACCTATCCATTTCGGCTCTGCCGACCTTGGCGGCGCCAACCAATATACAAAGGACTACCCCAGATAACGACAATACCCCAACCTTTACCTGGAACGCAGTTACTAATGCCGCCTCCTATCAAGTCAGGATAGTCGGTGTTACTGCTTTTACTGACATTGGCAATGTAACCACTTACACTTTTACTACCGTTGCTGATGGCAGCCATTCCTTTGAAGTAAGAGGAGTGGATGCCCAAGGCACTCCTGGACCTAGCGGCGATTTGTATTCCTTCACCATAGACACTACCCCACCGACAGTAGCCATAACCGCCCTGACCCCAGACCCAACCACCGACACCACACCAACGTTTACCGGAACTGCCACCGATAATACCACCACCATAGCTTCAGTGCAGTATCGGATTGATGGCGGCACTTGGACAGCAGCTAGTGCTGTGGACGGGGCTTTTGATGAAGCCAGCGAAAGTTATACCTTTACCACCTCCACACTGTCCGCTGGCTCCTATACTGTGGAGGTCAGAGCCACTGATGCTGCTGGCAATGTGACCACACCAGCAAATTATGCCAGTGATTCCTTCACTGTTACCATCGCCGCCCCAGCCCCAGCTGCCGCCCCAGGTGCTCCAGGGGCAGGAGCCGGGGCTGCCGGTATAACCAGTGTACTTGGTTCGGTAACTGAGAAAGGTAGATTCACCGAAGATGTCACCGCTAAAAGTGAGGACGGCAATGTTGAACTCTTCATACCTAAAGATACCATCGGCTTAAACAGAGCAGGCTCACTACTATCTAGCATAACCATAAAAGAGATGGCAGAGCCACCTGACCCACCAGTATATTTCATAATTATTCCCCCGGTTTATCATATTGGTCCTGAGGGAGCCACCTTTGACCCACCGATAGACCTCAGCATCAAATATGATGCATCTTTGATACCTGAAGGGGTTGCCGAAAAGAACTTAGTTGTGGCTACATTTGATAAGAGTACTAGTCAATGGGTAGAGCTGGAAAGCACCGTTGACCCAGAGACTGATACCATCACGGCAAAGGTCAGCCACTTTTCCGCCTTTGCCGTCCTGGCACCAACTCGTCCTGCCATCTTTACCACCACTGACTTATCTATAACTCCCACTGAAATTTATCTTGGGGAAAGCATAACCATCAGTGTCCTTGTCACCAACGCCGGTGACCTCACCGGAAGCTACGAGGTAAGCCTAAAAATAGATGACTTGGTAGTTGAAATGAAGGAAGTTACCCTTGACGGTGGTGATAGTGAGACGGTTAGCTTCAGCGTGACTCCGGCTATTGCTGGAGAATACACAGCAAAGATCGACAGGTTGCAGGGAACATTCAAGGTTAAAACGCCTCTAGCCCCGGCTGCTTTCACTACCAGCACTCTTATCATATCTCCGACTGAGGTTAATACAGGAGAGAGGGTAACTATCAGCGTCATTGTAACTAATACCGGGGACCTTACCGGCACCTACAAAGTAACTCTCAAAATAGACGATTTGGTAGTAGAAGAAAAGGAGGTTACAGTTGCCGGTGGTGCCAGTCAAAGAGTAACTTTCACCGCTGCCAAGGATATCCCAGGTACTTATATGGTAGCTGTCAATAGACTAACTGGCTGGTTCGTTGTCAAGGAAAAAGTCCCACCTGTGGTCGAAGAGATACCGCCGATGCCACCACCTATGCCAATAAAGCCGCCACTGGCCGCACCAATTAACTGGTGGCTAATCGGCGGTATTATCGCTGCGGTCATCATCATCGGCGGAGTTGCCTGGCGAGTAGTTATCGCTCGTAGAGTTGAGGAGGAGCAGAGATAGAGTTGCTAAATAAAAATTCATATATCTGGGCAGGACTTGGACTACTAATTGCTGGTAGCCTGATATCTTTAGCTGATTACTTTATCTTCCTCCTAACCTGGCTAACTGCTCTGGGAATATGCATGCTTATCTTATCATTTATCCTTCTAGCCCTGGGCAGGACTATCCCCAAGTTGCCACCTGAAGT
>JBHIFE010000029.1:0-15077 GCA_046760985.1 Dehalococcoidales bacterium | reverse complement strand
ATATCCTCAGAACTCAGGGAAATAGACGAACTAGAACCGAATATTGAACTATATGAAGATACGTGACATAATTAAAATGATTGAGGATGATGGTTGGTACATTGTTGCCACTCGTGGCAGTCACCGACAATATAAGCATCCAACAAAGCCAGGTCGTGTTACTATCGCTGGTAATCCAAATCACGAGGTAGCACCTGGGACACTAAATAGCATTCTGAAACAGGCAAAACTAAAGGAGTAACGTTATGTATAGATATCTGGTTATTTTTGAAAAGGCTGGTAACAATTATTCTGCTTATTCTCCGGATATACCGGGATGTATCGCTACTGGAAGAACCCGTGATGAGGTAGAAAAAAACATCAAGGAGGCCATCAGTTTCCATATTGAAGGGCTGATAAAGGATGGCTCGCCTCTCCCCGAGCCCACCTCATTTACTGAGTACGTAGAGGTCTAAGCAACAAGCGTTGCCACCAGAACCTTAAATAAGAGGATTATCACCCAATGCTCAAAGGCAAAGTCCATGAATACGGCGCAAGGGGATTAAAAGGGGCGAAGCCCCTTTTAAAAAAATCATCTTCCCTCTCCCCTTCCCAAGGTGAGACGGATAAAGGGTGAGGGGTCATTATGCTTAAAGGCAAAGTCCATAAATATGGGGCTGATGTTAATACCGACGTAATTATCCCGGCTCGCTACCTGAATATCTCCGATCCGGCGGAGCTAGCCAAGCACTGCATGGAGGGTATAGATGAGGACTTTGTCAGAAAAGTGCAGCCAGGTGATATAATAATGGCAATCACTAACTTTGGTTGTGGTTCATCGCGGGAGCATGCGCCGCTGGCAATTAAAACAGCCGGCATCTCCTGTATAATCGCCAAGAGCTTCGCCCGTATCTTCTTCCGCAATGCCATAAATATTGGTTTGCCACTGCTTGAGTGTGAAGAAGCGGTGGATAAGACAGAAGCTGGTGATATTCTGGAGGTCGACCTGTCCAGTGGCAGGATAAAGAATCTGACCAATGGCATGACCTTTACTGCCAACTCTTATCCTGATTTTATGGCAGAACTTATTTCAGCCGGGGGACTTATTGAATATACCAAGAAGAGATTAGCCAGCAGGAGGGTCTAGGAATGCGGTTTAACCTGGCAGTATTACCCGGTGACGGTGTTGGTCCTGAGATTACCACCGAAGCAATCAGAGTGCTACAAGCAGTAGGTAAAAGGTTTGGGCATAATTTCAATTTGCAATATGGGCTGATTGGTGGGGTGGCTATTGAAGAGCAGGGGACGGCTCTTTCACCAGAGACGCTGAAGTTGTGTCGGAATTGTGATGCGGTATTGTTGGGTGCTGTCGGTCACCCCAAGTGGGATGACCCTCAGGCTAAAGTTCACCCTGAAGATGGTCTCCTGGCGTTGCGGAAAGGGCTGGGCTTGTTTGCTAATCTGCGTCCGGTGAAGGTCTTCCCGGTGCTGGTTGACTCTACCAACCTGAAGCCGAAGGTTATTGAGGGAGCAGATTTCATATTTGTTCGTGAGCTTACCGGCGGTCTCTACTTCGGTCGACCCAAAAGGCGGTGGCGTACACCCAGAGGTCGCCGGGCGGTTGACACCATGGCTTACTCAGAGCAGGAAATTAAGCGTATTGTTAAGGTCGGCTTTGAGCTGGCTCGGACTCGGCGCAAAAAGCTAATCTCGGTGGATAAAGCCAATGTACTTGAATCCTCCCGACTGTGGCGGCAGGTGGCGACAGAGGTAGCCGCAAGCTATCCCGATGTGGAACTAGAGCACATGCTGGTAGATGCCTGTGCCATGCGACTTATCCAGAATCCTACCTACTTTGATGTTCTGGTAACCGAGAATACGTTTGGCGATATTCTCACTGACGAGGCATCAATGCTGGCTGGCTCCATGGGGATGCTGCCTTCAGCCAGCTTGGCTGGGGTGCCGCAGGAAGGGGTCAATATATTTGGTATGTATGAACCCATTCATGGCAGTGTGCCGCGACGCGCCGGGCTTAACATGATAAACCCAATCGCTACTATTCTTAGTGTGGCTATGATGTTGCACTACTCCTTTGGTTTGGCAAAGGAGGCACAGGTTGTTGAGACAGCAGTAGATGAGGTACTACAAGAAGGCTACCGCACTTATGATATAATGGATGAAGGCAAAACTAAGGTGGGGACAAAGGAGATGGGAGAATTAATTGCCGGGAAGGTAGAGGATAGAGATTGACATCGGTCGAACTTTACGATACTACACTTCGTGATGGAGCACAGCGAGAGGGCATTTCCTTCTCCGTAGTAGATAAGCTACATATTGTTCAAAAACTTGATGAGCTAGGCATTCACTTCATTGAAGGCGGCTGGCCTGGTGCTAATCCTAAAGATGCTGAATTTTTCAATAAGGCTCAAAAAATTACTCTCACTAATTCCAAGCTGGTTGCTTTTGGTAGCACTAGACGCCCCAAAACTAAAGCCAAAACCGATGCCAATCTCCGAGCTCTGATAAATGCCGGGGTGGAGGTGGTCACTGTTGTCGGTAAAAGTTCAGAGTCGCAGGTCACCCAAGTATTAGAAACTACTTTAGACGAAAACCTCAACATGATTGCTGATTCTATAAGCTATCTTAACACAAAGGGGCTTACCGTTTTCTTTGACGCTGAGCATTTCTTTGACGGCTTTAAAGCTAATCCCACCTATGCTTTGCGTGTTTTGGAGGTAGCTGCCCGGGCTGGAGCTGATTGTGTGGTGCTCTGTGATACTAATGGGGGCGCACTGCCTAGCCAGATAGTAACTGCCATTGGGGCAGCTAAGAAACTGACCTCGGTGCCTTTGGGCATTCACGCCCATAATGATAGCGAATTGGCGGTAGCTAATACTTTAGCTGCAGTTCAAGCCGGAGTTAGTCAGGTTCAAGGCAGTATTAATGGCTATGGCGAGCGTTGTGGCAATGCTAACCTTTGCTCCATTATCCCAGTATTAAAGCTCAAAATGGGCATTGATTGCATTACTGACATCCAGTTAACCAAATTAGCCGAGGTATCACACTACGTTACTGAGATGGCTAATCTTGTGCCTGATCCCTTCTTACCCTATGTCGGCACCAGTGCCTTCAGCCACAAAGGCGGCTTGCATGTTTCCGGTATGGCAAAATGGGAACAAAGCTACCAGCACATAGACCCAGCCAAGGTAGGCAATAAACCAAAGGTGCTAGTCTCAGAGTTATCCGGACGGAGAAATATCATACATAAGGCGAAAGAATTGGGCTTAGAGTTATCCCAGAAAAAAGGGGAGGTTCAGAAATTATTGGAGCAAGTCAAGCTGCTTGAGAGTCGTGGTTTTCAGTATGAGGGAGCTGAGGCATCTTTTGAGTTGTTAGTCCATCGGGCTAGACCAGATTACCAACCCCCCTTTGAGATGGTTGATTTTATGGTGGTAGTAGAGAAAAGGCGGAGTCCATCTACTCGAAGGAGCTTGGAGGAGATGCTATCTGAGGCAATAGTCAAGGTAAGGGTGGGTAATGAGATAATGCATACCGCTTCTGAGGGTAACGGACCGGTCAATGCTCTGGACCAGGCTCTGCGCAAGGCACTATTACAGTTCTACCCCAGCTTGGCTCAAGTTAAACTGGTTGACTATAAGGTTCGCATCCTTGAGGAAAGCATTGGTACCGAGTCGACAGTTCGCGTCCTCATTGAGTCCAGCGATGGGATTGATGAGTGGAGCACTGTCGGTAGCTCAACCAATATTATTGAGGCTAGCTGGATGGCTCTGGCTGATAGCTTGGAATACTGGCTGCTAAAGCAAAAAGTTAAGCAGAAAAAGGAGCGTTAATATGCACAAGGCTATCTATGAAAAGCTTAAAGAAGTAGCCCGAGCCAAAAGATTGATTGCCTATAGCGAGCTAAATGAAGAGCTTAAGCTTGGTTTGGATTTTGACAGACCAGAAGACCGGGGCAAAATCGGAGAATGGCTTGACGAGATTTTAGAGCACGAAATTAAGTCGGGGCGCCCTATGCTCTCAGCAGTACTCGTTCACAAAGAACAAGACGGAACATATGGTGACCCTGGCGAAGGATTCTATCAATTGGCTAGAGAACGGGACATTTTTCAAGGGGATAATAAATATATTTTTTGGGTCAGTGAACTGAACAGAGTCTATAATTATTGGTCTTCACACTAGCTTGGCTGAACGTCTTTTTTGTTAATTTCAAGCGGGCTTGCCCACCGGCATAATATATAAAGGCTTAAACTGCTCATCCAACCCAAGCACATTTCTCACTTGCTCATCATAGAAGGCACCGACGGCTACCGTTGCCAGACCAAGGGCAGTGGCTTGAAGATAGATATTCTGCCCGGCATGCCCCACTTCCATATGCACATACCTTTTCCCTCTGGCACCGTACCTCATTAGTGTCCGTTCATATACAGCACAAATAACTATATCCACCGGGGCTTCATAGATAGATTCTTCGTCTAGTGCTGCTCTGGCTAACTCTAATCTCATATCTTCTTTATGGAGCAGGATCAAAGAGTGGCTATCTATATTATAGTGATATATACCACTGTCCATTTTTTCAACACAGTTAGTACCGCAAACAACAAAGATTTCCAGTGGGTAAGTGGCACCGGCACTGGGTACTGTTCTATATCGCCATCGACTAGTACTAGTGCCCTGGGCTGCCCATAATATTTGGGATAACTGTAATTGGGAGATAGGCTGGGAAGTGAAGTCCCTTATCGACCGCCTCCGAGCAATAGCTTCTGCCAATGACATGCCGCCTTTTTGGCTTGGCGAAGGCAGATGAATTTGCATTGGCTGATGCATGCTCATATACTACCCTTCATAAATTATAACATCTTGTTCCAATTACTACTCTACAGGATTATTGGAGAACTTCTAGCCTTTTTATAGTATAATATTCTAAAAAGAATAGCGTTTGGGAGGGCAATTTAAGTATGGATGGAGAAGTAAGAAGTGCCCTAGAAATAGCTATGGAAAAGGCAGAGAAGCTGGGCACAGTAACTGATGAGGAACGCCTGAAGTGGAAATATACCCCGGAAGGGGAAAAACTGGCAGCTAGATACCTGAAACAGAATCTTAATTTAGTCGCTGAGCTGAGTCAGTATGAGGAAAATGCCAAAAGGTATGTCATCAAGGGAGCTAAGGATATATTAATCAGAAATATTAACCTGCCCAAGAGCGATTCAGTTAAAAGAATTAATAAAAGGGCTATGGAGGGTTTAAAAACTCTGAAGAGCGATAAGGTAGGCGTGGAAAATGTCTATAGTAAGATAAGACGTCTCTTTGAGCACTACATTGAGCAAGGGGAGCAGCAGAGGAAACAGGCTTACGAGTCTTTGAAAGCTGAATTTGAAGCTAAAATACAGCAGGCAGTGAGACAGCAGTTGGGTTCATTTGTCGGGATTAAGATAGATGTGGAAAGACAGCCGCAATTTCAAGAGGAGTGGTACAAATTGCGCTCCCAGCTAGATTCACAATATGCTAAACTTTTGGATGAATATAAAGAGGAGCTATCAGCCGTAGCTTAGAGGAAACAATGGATATTGATGACGAAAGAATTGAATACGCCGTCAGACATACTGAGATATTAAGGTTGCCTAAGCAGAGCTTATCTACCTTTGGCACAACCAATATCTACTACTATCTGGTTACCAAACCGGCTTACTTGGAGCTTAGCAAAACTGCCGACGAGACTGTGGTTAGAGAAGGTAGAGTAATTGCTGAGAGACCAAGGATTGTAACACCTTATTATCTCTCCCAACTTGAAGGGTTTAGTGCCGAAGCCAGAAGATACTTTGATGCACTCATCAAAACACACGGTCCTGATACTCCTGGATTATTCTACACTTACAAGAACGAGCCGAAAAACCTTACCATAGTATCGGATAGGTGGCTATCAGTGGTGGATAAGCTAAATACTGAGATTGATGAACGTGGTGACCCATTGGTTGCTATTATTAAGGGCGAGGATGAACTCTGGGATGTGTCCTTGTTGAAGTTCATCTATGAAATCACTAGGACTTCCATACAAGATAATCTAATGCAATTGGGGGCGAGGGGGCTTTTGGATGTAGATTCCAGCGGTATTCCAGTTGATGCCAGAGTGAGAATTGATGAACTTTTCAGAAGGGTGGTAAGGGGCGAGTATGAACCCCGTGAACTAAAAAGGGAGCTTGACCGCTGGAACTTGTTTGCTGAGTATCAGGACAGATTTTTTGCCCTCTTTAAGAAAAGACGATAGCGGTCGTTTAAGACATGCCCAGCTTGCTCAAAATTCGCTAGAATTCTATAAGCATAGCTTTAGTGCCAAGTCGTAAGGATTTGAGGCGATGAAAATTGAGGTAATTGAAGCCAGAGACCTTTCTGAGGCTTGGTTTCTTTGTCTGTGCAAGACCTTGACTGAGGGACGTGAGTATAAGGTTGAGCGGGGGAGCTATGCTGGACAGCGACGTAAAGAGCTCGACTTTTTAGTTCTTCAAGTGAGGCATCCAGGAACAAGACCATTGGTGCCTGATGTGCCACAGGGAGTGCCACCACCGAGCACCATGGACTATGTCGAAAGCTATCTGCCTTACCTTATGACTGCACATAGAAAAGAAGGGGAGCAGTACACCTATGGTCAGTATTTGGAGACGCAGATAGCCGAAGTAATCAAAATGTATCGGGAAGATGGCTATAATACCAATCAGGCGTTTATGGCAGTGGGTGATAGCCAGTCTATTTTCTTATCAGATCCTCCGTGCCTGAGGGCAATAGATACCAGAATTCGTGACAATAAGCTCAATTTTATGGTTTATTTCCGCTCCTGGGACTTATGGGCTGGTTTCCCGTCAAACTTGGCTGCCATTCAGCTTCTCAAGGAGTATATGGCTAGCGAGATAGGGGTTGATGATGGCGAGCTGGTTGCCATGAGTAAGGGTTTGCACCTTTATGAGTATGCCTGGGAGCTAGCTAAAATTACAGTAAGAATGAAGTAGAGTTGAAAGAGTGTTAAGCAGAATGGGGCTAATTATTACCACTGGTATGTTATCGTTCATCTTACTTGGTGTAAGCTGTACCCCCAGCCGCGATTTTAATACTCGCTTGAGCTCAATCGTAAAGCCATATAATTTCAGTATTGCCAAATGGGAATTCAACACCATTTTTAATGGAGCCAAGCGGGTAATCTCTGGTAAGGATAAAAAGATTGGGGATGAAATCGATAAGGTCACAGAATACTTCTCCTGCATTGAGAGGATAAAAAGTATAAGGTCAGAAATAGAAGCAATCAATGCTGGTAACAAGCAAGGCGATCTGGCTCCGCTTGAAGCTGAATTGAATAGGCTACAACAGCAAAAAATAGCTTTAGAGGATACAGTAGAGAGGGTAATAGAGAGGCAGATAAAGGAGACTTTAACTCAGCAAGGTATCTTCAATCCGGTAGATAAATATATAAAGTTAAAAGTTAACTTCCCACCTCTAAATTTCAAGCTGGAGAAGCCACCCCATTTACTGGTGATTTCGCCTAGAGACAGAATAGAAAGTATGAGAGAAATCCCACTCAAGCAGAACATTAAACCTGGGGAGATGGAGAGTATTGAAGCTGAGGTTGATAAATTAGGTGTTTCTTCATTGGTAGTTGAGCTTGGTGGCTTTGGCGGGACATACCCCGCTTTTGTTACTAATGAAGCCAGTTTGCGGTTTACCATTGATACTGCTGCCGAGGAGTGGCTGCATCAATATATTGCCTTTAAGCCACTGGGCTTTCTATACATGTTAGACTTAATCGGTGTGCGCCGAAATTATGAAATTGCCACCATGAGTGAAACTCTAACAAGCATGGTCAGTAAGGAAATTGGCTCTATTGTGGATGAAAAATACTACCCTCAGCTGGAAAGTAATGGCAGTCAACCTCAACAAACGAAGTCGGGATTTGACTTTAACCGGGAGATGAGAGAAATAAGAAGAGCAGTTGATAAGTATCTGGCTCAGGGAGAAATTGAGCAGGCTGAGGAGTTTATGGAACAGAAACGGCAGTATCTAGCCACCAAAGGCTATTATATTAGAAAGCTGAATCAAGCCTATTTTGCCTTTTACGGAACCTATGCGGATAGACCAACTTCTATTAGCCCCATCGGACCTGAATTAAAGAAACTGAGAAGCCAAAGTGCCTCATTAAAGGATTTCCTAGAGAAAGTGGCAGTGATGACCAGCCGCCAAGACCTAATAGATAGCCTAAAGAAATCCTAAAGCGTCCCTGGAGGGATTCGAACCCACAACCCGCTGCTTAGAAGGCAGCCACCTTGTCCAACTGAGCTACAGGGACGACTTGTCTACCATTCAAATGTAGCACGAAGAAAAAGGAAGGTCAAGGTGGCGATTTTTGTCTTGCCTAGTTCGTTATTTTAGAATGCTTTATATGTCGATAAACATAGAAAGCAATAAGGGCAATAATAAAGGCAATGATGAGCGGGTCAAATGGACGCATGATAACCCGGATTTGCTCCCAGTGCTCGCCTAGTCGGTAGCCTCCATAGGCTAGCCCGGCACTCCAGATGAAAGAGCCGAGAAAAGTATAGACTAGGAACTTGATGAAGTGCATTCTGGCTATCCCGGCAGGGAGACTAATAAAGGTACGTACTATTGGCAGTAGCCGGGAGGCGAAAATTGACCAACTGCCGCTTCTGTCAAACCATCTATCAGCCAGGTCAAGGTCGTGCCGGGATATGAGAATGTACTTTCCATATCTTTCCAAAAGAGGGCGTCCTCCCCACATACCCACACCGTAGGTAATAGCCGAGCCAATAGTGTTACCCAGAGCCCCGTAGACGCCGGCTACTAGCGTATATGTAACAGTCAGAGACCGTTCTTTAATAAGCATCCAGCCGGCAAGAGGCATGATTAGCTCACTGGGTAGCGGAATACAAGCACTCTCTATAGCCATAAGTACCACCACCCCGGGCCACTGTATCAGGTTATAAGTATAACTGATAAAATATAGTAGCTCTTGTTCTAGAGATGACACTTTGGGAGTGTAACAAATAGCCACCATAAGCGTCAAGCTAGTTTAGGAGAGTGCTCCTTTTTGCGGGTTGACAATCGCTTACTGGCATTGCTAGTATGAGATTGGCTTTTTAAGCATAATTGGTAATCAATAAACAATGCCGAGATTATTAGATAGAGTACACAGTCCTGCCGATTTGAAAGGGTTAAAGCCCTCGGAACTTGAGAAACTGGCGGCTGAGCTGAGACAGAAACTGATAACCACAGTAACTACTACCGGTGGTCATCTGGCTTCCAATCTGGGTGTTGTTGAACTTACCATAGCTCTGCATCGGGTATTTGATAGCCCACGAGATAAGCTCATATGGGATGTCGGGCACCAAAGCTATGTTCATAAACTGCTTACTGGACGGAAACAGTGTTTTACCTCACTACGCCAGTACGAAGGATTATCTGGTTTTACTGACCCCAGAGAGAGTGAGCATGACCCCTTTGGTGCCGGTCACGCCAGTACTTCAATTTCAGCTGCCCTTGGTATGGCTATTGCTCGTGACCTTTCTGGTGATGACTACCATGTGGTGGCTATTATCGGTGATGGCGCCATAACCGGCGGAATGGCTTTTGAGGCACTTAATCAGGCAGGTCACTTAGGTTCCAAGATTATCGTGACTCTCAATGATAATGGGATGTCAATTTCTCCCACTGTTGGCGGCTTAGCCAAGTTGCTAAACAAGATACGGTTTGACCGCCGTTACTACCGGGCAAAAGAGGAAAGTAAACGCATGCTTACGGCACTCCCCTTAGGTAACAAACTGTGGAGGGCAAGCCAGCAGATTAAGGGTAGGTTTAAGGGTCTGGTTATGCCGACAATGATCTGGGAAGAGCTTGGCTTTACTTATATTGGACCTGTTGACGGGCATAACATTTCTGACCTTGAGACTGCTTTCACTCAAGCAAGGGATCATCTCAAGCCAACTTTTGTTCATGTTATAACTACCAAAGGTAAGGGCTATCTTCCCGCTGAGAGCGACGCTGTTTATTTTCACGGTGTGTCAGCTAAACGGGCGAGTACCAAGAAAATACCAACTTATAGTGAGGTATTTGCTCAGACTGTGCTTCGATTGGCTCGTGAGAACCCCAGGCTGGTGGCAATTACCCCGGCTATGCCTGAAGGAAATTGTCTCAGTATCGTCGAGGCTGAATTTCCACAGCGCGTATTTGACGTGGGAATCTGTGAGCAACATGCAGTTACCTTTGCCGCCGGATTAGCCGCCAAAGGGTTTACACCTATCGTGGCTATCTACTCCACTTTTCTACAACGTGCTTTTGACCAGGTTATACACGACGTTTGCCTTCAGGATTTACCGGTTGTTTTTGCTATTGACCGGGGTGGCATTGTTGGTGGTGATGGTAAGACGCACCAAGGGACTTTTGACATTTCTTATTTGACGCTAATTCCTAATCTCATTGTCTCTGCGCCCAAGGATGAAAACGAGCTTCAACACTTGCTTTATACTGCGGTGAAATCAAGGCGGGCAATGGCTATACGATACCCTCGTGGCTCCGGGGTTGGGGTAGAATTGGACACAACGCTACATGAAATTCCCATAGGAAAATGGGAAATACTAAGGTATGGAGAAGATGTGGTTATATTAGCCATTGGGGCTATGGTGGTTCCTGCCCTTGAGGCAGCCCAGAAGTTAACCTCAAACAAGATTGAGGCTACAGTAGTTAACGCTCGCTTTGCCAAACCGCTGGACTCTGAGCTTATAATAGACCTGGCTAGTCGTATTAAGTGCCTGGTTACCGTTGAGGAAAATACTCTAAGTGGCGGCTTTGGCAGTAACGTAATCAAGTTTCTTAAAGAATCAGAAATTCATGATGTACAGGTAAAAAGCATTGGCATCCCTGACGAGTTTGTTGACCAGGGAACTCAAGCTATTCTCCGCGCTAAGTATGGTCTAGATGCTGAAGGAATCACTCGGCGGGTTCTAGTCTTGTTTCCTAGTCATGATTCTGTTTCTTCAGTCAAGGGTAAACTAGAGACTACTCCGTTTTGAGTGGTTTGAAGAAACGTAATGCCAGTTCGAGGTCATTATTGTACATAATATTCTCGTGTTTAAGCTTACATATTTAGAGGTGATAAATGGCTAAGATGACGGTCAGGGACGTAGAAGTTAGTGGCAAAAAGGTTTTAGTTCGGGTTGACTTCAATGTTCCTTTAGATGAAAAGACGGGAGAAATAACCGATGATAGTCGCATTCAAGCTGCTGTACCGACCATTAAATATCTTATTGAGCGGGGAGCGAGAGTTATCCTGATGTCTCATCTGGGTCGACCCAAGGGAAAGGTAGTTGATGAGTTACGACTGACTCCTGTAGCCCAGCGCTTGTCGCAACTCTTAGGGCAGCGTGTGGAAATTACTCCAGATTGCATTGGCTCTGAAGTAGAAAAGGCGATAGCCAATTTGAGGGATGGTGATGTTTTGCTTCTGGAAAATCTTCGCTTTCATTCCGGTGAAGAAACCGGCGATGCTTCCTTTGCCCAAGCCTTAGCCAGATTAGGCGATTTATTTGTTAATGATGCCTTCGGTGCCGCCCATCGGGCTCATGCTTCAATTGTGGGCATTGCTCATTACCTCCCGGCAGTAGCTGGATTTTTGATGGAAAAAGAGATTAATACCTTGGGTAGTATTTTAGAAAACCCGGCTCGTCCCTTTGCTTCACTCCTGGGTGGCGCCAAGGTAAGTGATAAGGTTGCTGTGTTAGAAAACATTATCGGTAAGGTAGATTCTCTGCTAATTGGTGGCGGTATGGCAGCCACCTTCCTGAAAGCTAAATCCTATGAAGTAGGGCAATCCCTAATTGAGGCAGAAAGGCTGGATACCGCTACTAGTTTGATGGCAGAGGCAACAAGGAAGGGAGTGCGTTTACTATTGCCGATTGATGTTGTTGTTACAGATGAACCCAGCGCTGAAGCTAAAGTTGAGACAGTATCTGTGGAAAACATACCGAGGGATAAAAAAATTGTAGATATTGGTCCGCAAACTATTAGAAATTTCAGTGAAGAACTGCAAAATTGCAAAACAGTCTTCTGGAACGGTCCGGTAGGCATATATGAGCTCCCCCAATTTGCCAAGGGAACACAGGAAATAGCCAAGCTCTTAGCCAGTCTTGATGCCGCCACTATTATTGGTGGTGGCTCTACCGCTGAAATAGTAAGTGATATCGGGTTGACTGATAAGATGACCTTTGTCTCTACTGGTGGTGGTGCTTCTCTTGAGTTCTTGAGTGGTGACATATTACCCGGCGTAAAAGCATTGTTGGACAAACAACCATAGACAGCGGAGAGTCAAAGAGAGGCGAAGCCTCTCTTATATATCCGTTCCCCCTTCCCCTTGCTAAGGGGAGGGGGGATAAAGGGGGACGGGGTTGATAAATAATATAACTAGTCTGGAGTTAATAAGGGAAATTGCCCAACCCTCGCCTAGCAAAATTGTGTTACTGGTCATTGATGGGTTAGGCGGATTGCCAGATCCGGAAACAGGAAAGACAGAACTAGAAACAGCCAGCACCCCGAATCTTGACCAGTTGGCGACTAAAGGCATATGTGGGCTCATTGACCCGGTAGGTCCCGGGATAACCCCGGGTAGCTCACCAGGGCATTTAGCTCTATTTGGTTACGACCCCGTTAGCTATAATATCGGTCGGGGTGTTTTAGAAGCTATTGGAATAGATTTTGAGCTCCAGCCGGGGGATGTAGCGGCTCGTGGTAACTTCTGCACTGTGGATAAAATGGGCTTGATCACTGACCGTCGGGCAGGGCGTATCTCAACTGAAAAATGTGCTGAGTTGTGTCAGTTGCTTGATGGGCGATTAATAGATGATGTTAAACTTTTTGTCTCTCCAGTAAGAGAGCACCGCTTGATAGTGGTATTCCGTGGCGATGGTCTTGTTCCCGAGGTCAGTGATTCCGACCCCCAGCAAATAGGGGTAGCCCCGAAATCGGTTACCCCTCTAAGCCCAGAGGCAGACAGGCTGGCAAATATCGCCAATCAGTTTGTAGCTCAAGCGAAGGCAATTCTAGCTGGGCATCACCCTGCCAATATGGTTCTCCTGCGCGGCTTTTCCCAACACCCTCATTTTCCCTCCATGAGTGAGATTTATAAGTTGAAGACAGCTGCCATTGCCGGTTACCCTATGTATCGGGGACTGGCTAAGCTG
The DNA here is from genome assembly GCA_046760985.1 of Dehalococcoidales bacterium. Lineage (GTDB taxonomy): Bacteria > Chloroflexota > Dehalococcoidia > Dehalococcoidales > RBG-16-60-22 > JBHIFE01. The sequence goes on along the minus strand of JBHIFE010000029.1, from coordinate 1,851 downwards.
GTCGGTATGGAGGTTCTGGAAACGGGAACAACTATTGAAGATGAATTTACCACTCTAAAACAGAACTACAGTAATTACGACTTCTTCTACTTGCATATAAAAGGGACTGATAGTGCCGGTGAGGATGGTGATTTTGAGCGGAAGGTCAGAATTTTAGAGCAGATTGATAAAACTCTACCCCAACTAATAGGTCTGGAACCTGATGTCATTGTGGTTACTGGCGACCATTCAACGCCAGCCTTGCTCAAAGGACATAGTTGGCATCCAGTGCCTATTCTCTTGTATTCTAAGTGGTGTCGTCCTGACCGAGTAAGCCAGTTTTCTGAGTCAGCTTGTGTCTCTGGTGCGCTGGGCAGATTTCCAGCAACTCAGATTATGCTTTTGGCTATGGCTAACGCTCTGAAGTTGACCAAGTTCGGTGCCTAGCTGAGGCTATAAAAGTTGAGGAGAGATTTATCCCAAGTAACTAATAATTGATTAGGAGAATAAAATGCGTGTACCGATGATTTCCGGTAATTGGAAGATGAATACTACTGTGGGTGAAGCCATAGAATTGGTTAGGGCGATGCTGGCTGAACTTGATAAGATAGCTAATGTTGAAAAGGTGCTTTGTCCTCCCTTTGTTTCTTTAACTTCAGTAAAGGAGTTAATTAAAGGCAGCTCAATAAAATTAGGCGCACAGAATTTATTTTTCGCTGAAAAAGGTGCTTATACCGGCGAGATTTCACCATTAATGATAGCTGACCTGTGTGAATTCGTTATTATCGGGCACTCGGAACGCCGACAGTATTTTAATGAAACCGGGGAGGTTGTTAATAAAAAGATTGGGGCGGCATTGAAAGTAGGCTTGAAACCTATTCTGTGCATCGGGGAAAAATTGGAAGAAAATGAGGCAGGTAAGACAGAAGAGGTGGTAACTGAGCAGCTAAGCTCTTCTCTGGCGGGTATAGATTACCTCAATGGCTTAATTATCGCCTATGAGCCAGTTTGGGCTATTGGCACCGGTAGGGCAGCTACTGGCGAACAGGCAAATGAGACTATTTCTCTCATTCGCCGAAATATCTCCAAATTGTATAATAATAAGATTGCCCAGGACATGCGTATTCTTTACGGTGGCAGTGTTACCGCAGCCAATACCGCTGAGTTTATGCAGCAACCCGAGATTGATGGTGCTCTCGTCGGTGGTGCCAGTCTGAAAGCCACCGAGTTTGTGAGCATCGTAACTCAAACCTCGGGAATCAAAAGCCCTTTATCAGAAGAGAGTTAAAGAGAGGCAAAGCCTCCCTTACATAACCAGCCCCCCTTCCTCTTAGAAAGAGATTGAACTAACCGGGCGTTTAAGAGGGGCTTCGCCCCTCTTCTATACACTTCCCCCTTCCCCTTACCATGGGGAAGGGGGATAAAGGGGGATGGGGTTACCTAATAAAAACCTAAAAGGAATGAAATGCCTTGGGGTAGTCCACTACAAATATTAACAAATGATGTCTATTGCCCCTATTGTGTTTGGCAGGTATGCAGTAAGAGGCTTCCTTGCAAAGCTCAGAGGGAAGTAAACTTGTAAGATGAACCGCTTAGTAGCTATCGTTGGTCCTACTGGTAGCGGCAAAAGTCAGCTGGCACTTGGTTTAGCCCGGGCTTTTAATGGCGAGATAGTGAGTGCTGATAGTCGGCAAGTCTACCGGCATATGGATATTGGTACGGCAAAGCCAAGTCACAAGGAACTGGCACAGGTTCCTCATCATCTAATTGATATAATTAATCCTGACGAGACTTTTAGTTTAGCTCAATATCAAGTGCTAGCCTACCAAGCAATTGAAGACATCCAGCAGCGTCAGAAGTTACCTCTATTGG
>JBHIFE010000028.1:0-15091 GCA_046760985.1 Dehalococcoidales bacterium | reverse complement strand
TGTGCTGAGCACAATGTTCTTTTTATCATAAACGATCATCTTGATTTGGCTCTGGCGGTTGATGCCGACGGACTGCACCTGGGACAGGATGACTTGCCGATTAAGCTAGCTCGCCAGCTGTTGCCAATAGACAAAATCCTGGGCAGCTCGGTGCGTACCTTAGAGCAAGCTACCACTGCTCAAGCTGAAGGAGCTGATTATATTGCCGTTGGCTCAATCTACCCCTCCCCATCCAAGGAAACGGCAGAAGTAGTTGGTTTAGAAAGGCTGCGCCAAATTAGACAGGCAGTAACCTTATCTCTGGTGGCTATTGGTGGTATTAATCAGGGTAACGTGGCTCAGGTTTTGGCGGCTGGCGCAGACGCCGTGGCAGTAATTAGCGCGGTGCTGGGAGCCAAGGACATAGAAGAAGCATCGCACCAAATAGTAGGCAAGTTTAAGGTAAAGAATGGGTAAGTTAACCGATAATCTGGACTCAATTGCGGAGAAAATACGACTGGATTTCCTGGCTAAGGATGCAGCCAGGGAAAAGGCGCTACCTTTATGCCGTGACGCAATCCGGCACTGCAGTCAAGCTATTCGTGCCGTGCATCGTCAGGAGTTTGACCAGGCGAAAGAATCGCTCCAATCAGCCCGTAAACTTCTTGCTGAGGCAGAACAAGCCATCGCCGCTTATAGTGAGTTTAGCCACAGTGGGTTTATCCGAGATGCTCAAAAAGAATTTGTTGAAGGAAGCGTCATTCTTGCCCTGGTAACTGGAGACCAACTTCCTGATCCCAGTGAACTAGGTGTTCAGGCTGCTGCCTACTTGAATGGGCTGGGTGAAGCTGTAGGCGAATTACGGCGTTACCTCCTAGACAGTATGAGACAGGGTAACCTGTCCCGGGGTGAGGAGTTGTTGTTGGCTATGGATGATATCTACAGTGTTTTGGTTACTATGGACTTTCCTGAGGCAATAACCGGTGGTCTGCGGCGCACTACCGATATGGTTCGCAGTGTCCTGGAAAGAACCCGCAGCGACCTGACACTGGGCATAAGGCAGAAAGATTTAGAGAATAAGTTGGAAGAGTTCCGGGGCAATATCGGCTAGGTTATAATTGACCTTTGCTCACAAATGCGTTAAACTTATGTAACTTGGTGAGCAAACTAGTCTTTAAAATCTATTTTACTTGAAAAGTAGGGTAGAAGGTGGGTTGAAAGACCAACCTTTCTTTTTACTATAGAGCGAAAGAATCATTTGGAGGTTAACAAATAGAAACGCTGGGTCTAAAAATACCGGTACTGGTGGCTGGAGTTCTAGCTCTAGGCTTTGTTGGTTACCTGGTAACCATCATACTTCGTGAGAGCGCCGGTAACGAGAGGATGAGGGAGATTTCCCTTGCCATCCGGCAGGGAGCGATGGCTTTCTTACGCCGTGAGTTCACCACCTTGATTATCTTCACCATAGTAGTATTTGTTGTCCTGGCTATTTTTATCGAACCCAGACCTTTAGTGGGCATAGCCTATGTCTGTGGCACTTTCACTTCAGCCCTGGCTGGCTTTTTGGGGATGAATATTGCTACTTTAGCTAATGCCAGAACTGCCAATGCTGCCATTGGTAGCTGGGCTAGGGGATTGAAGATTGCCTTCTCCAGCGGAGCGGTGATGGGCTTTTGCGTGGTTGGCTTGGGCTTGCTGGGACTATCTATCATCGCCTTCATCTGGGAGGACACCCATGTTTGGCTGGGTTTTGCCTTTGGTGCCTCTTCAGTAGCTCTATTCTTGAGGGCTGGTGGTGGTATCTTTACCAAGAGTGCTGATGTCGGTGCTGATTTGGTGGGCAAGGTGGAGAAGGGCATTCCTGAAGACGACCCCCGAAACCCGGCGGTAATTGCCGATAATGTTGGTGATAATGTTGGTGATGTTGCTGGCATGGGCTCTGACCTGTACGAGTCCTATGTCTCTGCTATCGCCGCCTCAATGGTTTTGGGGGTAGTTGTTTTTGGTGTGGTAAAAGGGATGTTTTTGCCGCTGCTACTTGCTGCTGCCGGTGTAGTGGTTTCCATTATTGGTGCCCTCTCGGTCAGACCCAAGGATGTTGAGGCTGACTTTGAAAAGCAGGTCGCCAGGGCGCACCGAGCCATGAACACGGGAGTCTATGTCAGCAACAGCCTAATGATAGCGGCTAGTGCCGTTATTATCTGGTTTTATGTTGGTGAATGGGGACTGTTCTGGGCGCTAATATCTGGTTTAATCTGTGGGTTCTTAATCGGGCAGGCAACCGAATACTTTACTTCAGCAGAACACAGACCGGCAAAGAAAATAGCCAGAGCCGCCGAGACCGGTGCGGCAGTTACTATTATTGAAGGTATTGCCACCGGTATGATGAGCACTATTCTACCGGTAATTCTGGTGGTCATTGCTACTGTGCTTGCCTATATTTTCGGTGGACTGCTGGGTATAGCGATTGCATCAATGGGGATGTTGATTAATTTGGGGATGTTATTGGCTATGGATTGTTATGGACCGATAGCAGATAATTCGGCGGGTATTGCCCAGATGGCTGGCTTGGGCAAGGAGGTGAGGGAACGCTGTGAAGCCCTGGACTCGGTAGGCAATACCACCGCTGCTTTGGGTAAAGGCTTTGCCATTGCCTCGGCTGCCTTAGCTTCCTTAGCCTGGTTAGCTACCTATTTTGAAGTAGTTAAAATTGACATCGCTAGTCTGACGAGCGTTGGTGTGATTGCTGGAATACTGATTGGCGGCGTGCTCACCTTTATCTTCTGTGCCTTGGCGATGCGAGGTGTCAGCGATGGTGCCTTTGCCACCGTTAATGAAGTCAGGCGACAGTTCCGAGAAATTAAGGGACTGATGGAAGGTCAAGCCAAGCCTGATTATGTGAGCTGTGTTGACATCGCTACCAAAAGAGCGTTGAAGTCAATGCTATTCCCCGGGGTACTGGTACTGACGGTGCCTCTCCTATTAGGTTTTACCCTGGGACCGGAAGCAGTTGCTGGTCTGCTGATGGGGGCATTGCTAACCGGGTTTCTGATAGCCGTAATGATGGCTAATGCTGGTGGTGCCTGGGATAATGCCAAAAAATTCATTGAGGCTGGCAATCTGGGGGGCAAAGGCAGTGACCCGCACAAAGCGGCAGTTATCGGTGATACCGTGGGCGACCCCTTCAAGGATACGGCTGGACCCTCACTTAATATACTGATTAAGCTGGTTGGTAAAGTTGCCGTAATTTTCGGTCCGGTCTTCGTAATGCTGGTTGCCCTATAAACTTGCTCGGCTGGCTCTACTTGAAGTAGGTGATACTCTTTGTCTGGGAATAGCGAATAGTAGACTTTGAGTTCATTTGTGTGGCTGTTATTGAAATCCAGAAAAAGGAGTCGATCGCTTATGGCTGAGGTTTCTCATCAGGATCTGAATCCTCCATACCGAATTCTCCTTGGTCCTGGACCCGCTAATGTTCATCCCCGTGTTCAAGAGGCGATGCTTTCACCCATAGTGGGATACCTAGACCCCTACTGTCTCAGTGTCATGGATGATACTGTGAACCTGCTTCGTTTTCTCTTCCAGACGAAGAGTAAGCTTACCATTGCTATCTCTGGTACCGGCTCAGCCGGAATGGAGGCCAGCTTGTGCAATTTTCTGGAACCAGGGGATGCTGCTGTCATCGGCGTTAACGGGTTTTTCGGGGAACGGATGGTGAATATTGCCCAGAGGTGTGGTGCTACAGTAATCCAGGTGCCCGCAGAGTGGGGGCGACACATCGAACCGGAGGCTATCGAAGCAGCACTAAAAGCCCGGAAACGAGTGAAGCTGGTGGCATTGGTTCACGCTGAGACTTCCACTGGTGTCCTGCAACCCTTGGTTGAAGCTTCACAGCTTGCCAAGCAATATGAAGCCCTGTTTTTGGTGGACGCTGTTACCTCCCTGGGAGGACATGAGGTAGCAGTGGACGATTGGGGAATTGACATTTGCTACAGTGGCTCGCAAAAATGCATCGGTGCTCCCCCCGGTCTCGCTCCCTTCACCGCCAGCCCAGCTGCCCTGGCTGTGCTTCAGTCACGCACCCATAAGTTGCCCAGTTTCTATTTGGACCTCTTGCTACTCTCTGCCTACTGGACTGGCAACAACCGGACGTATCACCACACTGCACCCGTATCGCTGTTCTACGCTCTCCATGAGGCTTTAGCTCTAATTGCTGAGGAGGGTCTGGAAGCTCGTTGGCAACGTCACCTCAGGCATGGCTCCGCCCTTCAGGCTGGGCTTCAGGCTATGGGGTTGACGCTGCATGCTCAGGAAGGTTACCGACTGAGCAGCCTGACGTCAGTGCGTATCCCACCAGGCGTGGATGACCTACGGGTAAGACAGAGACTCCTCTATGAATTCGGTATCGAAATTGGAGGAGGCTTAGGGCCATTGAAAGGGCAGATCTGGCGTGTCGGACTTATGGGGCATTCTTCTACTGCGGAGAATGTGCTCCTTCTCCTTACTGCCCTGGAAAAAATACTGGCGGCAGAAGGTTACCCTGTGGAACCCGGGATGGGGATAATGGCTGCTAGCCAAATCCTGAAGAATAAATAAGTCTTACGCTGGATTTAGTTAGATAGGAAAGTAAGCGTGGCTGAGATTCATCCCTTTTGCGGTGTGCACTACAATAAGTCGCTGATTAATGACCTGGCGGCAGTTATTTGCCCGCCCTATGACATTATCACCCCACAGATGCAGCAAGAACTTTATCATCAGAGTGAACATAATTTTGTCCGGTTGGAGTTTAGCCGTGAGTTACCCCAGGACGTAGCGGTGAATAATAAATATACTCGTTCGGCAGCTACCCTAGAGCAATGGCTAAAGGAAGGCATCCTTGAGGTTGATGAGACGCCAGCTATTTATCTTCATGACCACCATTTCACTCTCTGGGGAAGGGAATATAGACGCCGTGGTATAATCGTTGCGGTTAGGTTGGAAGAATGGGATAAGATGGTTGTTCGCCCTCATGAGGGCACACTGGCTGAACCTAAAGGCGACCGATTAAGTCTGTTATGGGCACTCCGGGCTAATACCAGTTCAATTCTGGCTCTGTTTGAAGACCAAGGACAGCGGGTCGCCTCATTTTTGGTTGCCCAAGAGCAAGGCAAGCCTATAATTAGTTTCAGCACTGCTACCGGGGAGAGACACAATATCTGGGCTATCACTGAGTCTGAGATTATTGACCAAATACGCAGTAGCCTAGCTAATCAACCGCTTTATATCGCTGATGGGCATCATCGCTATGAGAGTGCGCTTACTTACCGGCGTGAACGGTGTGCCTATGCTTCATCGGTGTCGGGAGATGAAGGATTTAATTTTGTGATGATGACGCTGGTGGATTTTGCTGACCCGGGACTTATTATCTTACCTCCCCACCGGCTGGTTCGTGGCTTGCCAAAGTCAACCCTTGAGGGGCTGATGACTAAGCTAAAATCCTTCTTTGAAATTGAGGAATTACTGTTGAGTATGCCTGATGTCTGGCAACAAGTTGATAATTTGTTGACCGAGGAAACAAATCAGGTGAGAGTAATCCTTTTTGGACTGACAAGGGAGCACCTTTTTCTGCTGAGACTGCGTGACTTTACTGTTACCAGCCAAATGATGCCTTACTTTCATTCCGAGCTGTACAAAAGGTTGGAGGTTAGTATTGTTGACCATATCATGTTGGAGGAGCTACTGGAACTGAGCCGTGATAAGGAGGCAGTTTCCCTTGCCTACAGTTATGATAGACTGGACGCAGTAAACAAGGTATTAGACCAGGAATACCAGCTAGCCTTCCTACTAAGCCCGGTCAAGACAGAAGTGGTTAAAGCTATTGCTGATGTCGGTGACAGGATGTCTAGGAAATCAACCTACTTTTATCCCAAGCTACCATCAGGATTAGTGTTCCGTCGGCTGGTGTGAGATTGTCCGATAGTCTTACTATAGTTGGTTGACGCTTAATTAGGCTTATGATAGTATAAAAATACCTCGGCTATTGATAATTACCGTGGATTTATTAGAATCTCCTTTTTTAATTTTATTCTTATGGTTATCTGATTATAGTCTATCAGCAATCCTTGCGTAGAGGAAGTCATGTCGGTAGAGGAAGAGTTAGCTGGGTTATCACCCGATAAGGATACGTTATTAGCCATTGGCGTTTTTGATGGGGTTCACCTTGGTCATAAATACCTGATTTCACAGCTTATAAAGCAAGCCAAGCAACAGAATTTGCTTTCCGGGGTGGTGACCTTTCGCCAGCATCCGCAAGAGGTATTGTCACCACAGACTAAGCTGCCGTTCTTAACTGACCTTACCGAAAGAAGCAATCTTCTCAAAAGGGAGGGTATTGAGGCTATCATTCCTCTATCCTTTACCAATGAATTAGCCCGGCTCACTGCCCGTCAGTTCGTCAGCCAGCTAAAGAAATACCTCCGAATGCGTGGGCTGGTAATTGGTCCCGACTTTGCCTTGGGTCGAAACAGGGAAGGCAATGCTGATACCCTCCATATATTGGGACGGGAGATGGGCTTCAGCGTAACTGTAGTCCCCCCGGTGGTGATAAATGGAGAAGTAGTAAGTAGCACAACAATCAGGGAGGCTTTAACCGGCGGGGATATGAAAAAGGTGCAAAATATGGCTGGTCGTCCCTTTAGTATTCACGGTCAGGTGATTACCGGAACCGGTCGAGGTATAAAGTTGGGTTTCCCTACCGCCAATCTAGATATAGACCCGGAGCAGGCTATGCCTGCCGACGGCGTTTATGCTACCTGGGTCTATATCAATGGCAGAGCTTATCCATCAATGACTTATATTGGCAAAAATCCTACCTTTGGTGGTCGCGAGCATACAGTGGAAGTTTACGTTCTTGACTATCATGATGTCCTGTACGGGCACGAGCTAAGGATTGATATTATGGAGAGACTTCGCGGTGACAAGCAGTTTGATACTGCTGAGGAACTGAAGAAACAGATAGCCGAGGATATAGAACGAGGCAAAGTTATATTAGGTTCTAGGTAGAAACAAGGCATGGAGACTGGTGAAAAAGCTATAAGCAACTCAGAAATTAACCGCTTGCTAAAGCGAGGGGTAGCTGAAATTATAGTTGAAGAAGAGATGATTGAGCTACTGCGCTCTGGCAAGAAGTTGCGGCTGAAAGAGGGTTTTGACCCCAGTTTCCCTGACATTCACTTGGGTCATATGGTGGCTCTAAGAAAACTACGTCAATTTCAGGAGCTAGGTCATCAGGTGATTCTCATTGTTGGTGACTGGACAGCTCAGATTGGTGACCCAAGCGGGGTTTCGGTTACCCGACCTATGCTATCTGCGGAGGAGGTTAAGGCTAACGCTGAAACCTATATGAAACAGTTCTTCAAGGTGGTTGATAGAAAAAAGACGGAGGTCAGATGGCAAAGTGAGTGGTTTGGCAAATTTACCCTCGCTGATGTTATTCAGCTGACCAGCAAGTTTACCGTAGCCCAGTTATTGGCTCGCGAGGATTTTAGTGCCAGGTATAATGCTGGACGACCTATTGCCATAACCGAATTACTCTATCCCCTGCTCCAAGCCTATGATTCAGTGATGATAGAGTCTGATGTTGAGTTTGGCGGCACTGACCAGAAGTTTAATTTCTTAGTGGGAAGAGAACTTCAAGCCATGGTGGGACAACGCCCCCAGCAGTGCTTTATGACGCCTCTGCTCGTTGGCACTGATGGCAGTCAGAAGATGAGCAAAAGCCTGGGTAACTATATCGGAGTTGCTGAGTCACCTGACGAGATATACGGCAAGGTGATGTCTATTCCTGACAGCCTTATGCTGGACTACTTTGAACTGTTGACCGATGTTCCTGATGAGGAAATAGAGGAATTTAGGCAGGAGCTTGGCAACGAAACTGTTAATCCAATGGTACTGAAGAAACGCCTGGCTAGAGAGATTGTAACCCAGCTTTATAACCAAGAAGAAGCCACCGGGGCTGAAGAAAACTTTACTAAGGTTTTTCAGAAAAGGGGAGTCCCAGAAGAAATACCTGAGTTTCAGTCCGAATATATTCCTATCAATCGGTTGCTTGTGAAAGCTGGTTTGACTGGAAGCCATAGTGAAGCCAATCGGTTGATTAAGCAAGGAGCGGTCAGTATAGATGGTAAAAAAATCTCAAGTAACACCGCCCCTTACGAAAACGGGAGTATTATCAAGGCGGGTAAGCGCTCCTGGATTAAGATTAAATTAGTTCCCCCTACTATACCCGGCGTTAGTGATTAATACTGATACAGTAAAGTAGAAAAGAGGTCATTTAGCAGCCCATCCCCCTGACCCACTTCCCTTAGTAAGAGAGGGGGGAGTGTAGGTAAGAGAGGGGCGAAGCCCCTCTCTAAAATCCCCTCCCCCTCTCCTTTTAAGGAGGGATAAAGGGGGTGAGGTCAATAAATAATCTAATAAAGAAAGGAGAGAAATGGAAAACTTACGCATTCCAGGACCAACCCCCCTCCCGGATGAAGTTCTCCAGGCAATGACCAAGCAGGTAATAAATCACCGTGGAGAGGAATTTGGGCAGATACTAAATGATGTAACGGCTAAACTAAAAGAGTTGTTCCAGACGAAAAATGATGTTTTGATACTCAGCGGTTCCGGCACCGGTGGTTTGGAGGCAGCTATTGTTAATATGCTGTCGCCGGGAGATAAGGTTTTATCGGTATCTATCGGTCTTTTCGGTGAACGTTTCGCCAGCATTGCTGAGCAATTTGGGGCTGAAGTAATCCCGCTCCACTATGAATGGGGTAGAGCAGCTGATATAGATGATATACGTCAAGCTCTCCAAGCTAACCCGGAAATCAAAGCGGTACTGGTCACTCATAACGAAACCTCTACCGGCGTTACCAATGACCTAGCTTCAATCAGTTCCGTGGTAAAGGAATTTGATAAGCTGCTGATGGTTGATGCCATGAGCAGTTTAGGTTGCATTAACCTGCCAGTAGACGACTGGCACTGTGACGTTACCATTACTTGTTCTCAGAAGGGGTGGATGGCGCCACCGGGGCTGTCCATGGTCAGTCTGAGTCCAGAGGCGTGGCAAGCACATGCCAATGCCAAAATGCCTCGTTTCTACTGGGATTTTACCAAAGCTCAAAAGACTCTGGAGAAAAGACAAACACCATGGACACCGGCTGTTTCTATAATGTTTGCACTATCTACATCACTGGAGATGGTGCTGAAGGAAGGCTTATCTAATAGGCTAGCCCGCCATGCCCGAGTTGGTAAATTTACCCGGGATGGAATAAAATCTCTGGGTTTATCCCTTTTTGCCGACGAAAATTATGCTTCCGATGCAGTTACCGCAGTAGTGGCTCCCAACGGGCTTGATACCACAAAGCTACTCAAGATTATGAGGGAGGAACACCAGATAGTACTTGCTGGCGGGCAGGGTAAATTAGGTGGTAAGATATTCCGCATCGGTCATATGGGCTGGGTAACTGAAGGTGATATTGAACCGGTAATATCAGCCCTAAAGGTGGTACTGCCCCAGGCAGGCTTTGTAAAGGTGAAATAGCGTTTGTCAGATAGTCTAAAGAGTGAAGTCGATGGAAAAAGACGATGAAAAGAATTCTGGTAATTGGTTTGGCTATGGCTACTTGGGGAGCCTTGATTGCTATCCTTACCTTGGTTCTCCTTGAGGGTGCCAGCACAAAGACTATTACTGAACCTGAGTCTCCCACTCTTGCGCCGACGCCAACCTCTGCTTTAGTCACAGTCTATCAAACTCCAGAGTGTGACTGTTGTGCTGATTATGTAGCCTACCTTAAAAACGAAGGTTTCCAAGTTGAAGTAGTATACGTCGAAGACATGGATTCCATATGGACGGAATATCAAATCTCGCCAAGTATGAGAAGCTGCCATACCGCGGTTGTCAATGGTTACTTTGTTGAAGGTCATATGCCAGTTGAAGAATTAGAGAAGCTCTTAGAAGAAAGACCAGCTATTGCCGGTATTGCTTTACCAGGGATGCCCTCTGGAGCACCAGGCATGCCTGGTCTAAAAACAGAAGAATTTAAAATTTATGCCATTCCAAAAACCCAGATAGTTGAAGACGTTACTCCGGAAGAAGCATATGCTCTGATCCAGGATAATAAAGACAATCAGAATTTTGTCATTATTGATGTCCGAACCCCGGAGGAATATGCCCGGGGATACATAGAAGAGGCGATCAATCTGGACTACTATTCTGAAACTTTTAGGGACAAACTTAATAGACTTGATAAGAACAAAACGTATCTTATCTATTGCCAAAGTGGACGTCGTAGCGGGATGGCATTAAACCTAATGGAAGAGCTCGGTTTTAGAGAGGTTTATAACATGCTGGGAGGGTTTGCTCAGTGGGAGTCGGGTAGATTGCCAACGGTAAAATAGAAAGTAGTGACAAAATTCCTCTGCCATTTACCCTGACATTGATATTTTGCCCCAACAGATGTTATCATAATCAAAAGAGCTATAGGTTAATCCTTTGGGATTAACGTAGAATGAGATGTCAGCGCTGAGCGAGCTTTGCGAAGAAATAGCACATTGCCAACTGTGTGAAATAGCTAAATATCGAACCAAAGCAGTACCTGGCGAAGGACCAGAGGATGCCGAGATAATGTTTATTGGCGAGGCACCAGGCTGGCATGAAGACCAGCAGGGACGCCCTTTTGTTGGACCGGCAGGGCAATATCTAGACCAATTATTGGCTTTAATTGGCTTAAAACGTGGGCAGGTTTATATTACCAATATTATTAAGACTCGTCCGCCGGAAAATCGTGACCCCTTACCCTCAGAAATACTCAACTGCCGCAAGTGGCTAGAACGCCAGATTGAGATAATCCACCCCAAGATGATTGTAACCCTGGGACGCTACTCATTGGCAATGTTCTTCCCGGGTAAGAGCATCAGCAAGATTCACGGCACGGCGCAAAAGCGGGATAATGTTATTTACTACGCAATGTACCACCCGGCGGCAGCTCTCCATCAGCAGAGTCTCCGTCAGGCTATTGAGGCGGATATGCTTAAGATTCCGACTCTCCTTGCCAAGGCAAAGGCTGTGCCAGAAGCCGAACCACAGCCGCAGCAATTAAGTATGTTTGGAGATTAAATTTATTATGACCAAGTCAAGATTGAGAATAATCCCTCTCGGCGGACTAAGTGAAATCGGCAAGAATATGATAGTAATGGAATACGAGAATGACATTATTGTCATTGATGCCGGTCTTATGTTCCCTGAGGAGGAAATGTTAGGCATTGACCTGGTGATTCCTGATATCACTTATCTAGTGCAGAAGCGTGAAAGAATAAGAGGTATAGTTATCACCCACGGTCACGAGGACCATATCGGTGCCCTGCCCTTCTTGCTACCCCAGCTTAATGCACCCGTTTACTCAACAAAGCTTGCCCAGGGACTTATTCGGGTCAAGCTTAAGGAACGGAAGGCACTGGAGGGGACACGACTTAAGGTAATACCCCCAGGTGGGGAGGTCGCTCTAGGCAGATTTAAGATTGAGTTCTTTCCGGTCTGTCATAGCATACCTGACTCGGTAGGTCTCATCATACATACGCCAGTCGGCATTATAGTTCACAGCGGAGATTTTAAGCTTGACTACACACCAGTCAGTGGCAAACCGACTGACCTGTCTCGCTTGGCGCAGTTAGGAGCACAAGGGGTCTTGCTCCTCCTTTCCGATTCTACCTATGCTGAACTTCCCGGCTATACTCCTTCAGAAAAGGCGGTTAGCCAAACCCTGGACCGTATTATGGCTGATGCGCCGGGAAGAGTGATTGTCACTACCTTTTCTTCATTGATCTCGCGTGTTCAGCAAGTGATTGATGCCGCGGCTAAATACCAGCGCCGTGTCTTTATTGTCGGGCGTAGTATGAGTGATACGGTGCACATGGCACTGGAACTAGGTTATCTTGACGCTCCCGATGGTATACTGGGACGGCTTGATGAAGCCCGTAGTCTGCCCCGTAACAGGATTGTTTTTATTACTACTGGAAGCCAGGGGGAACCTACCTCAGCTTTGGTCCGAATGGCTAACCGAGACCACCGCCAGGTTCATATCCAGCGTGGGGACACTATAGTTATTTCGGCGACCCCTATTCCGGGTAATGAAGCGGTAGTCAATAGAACGGTGGATAACCTGTTCAAACAAGGAGCTCAGGTATTCTACGATAAGGTAGCACAGGTTCATGTTCACGGACATGGCAGCCAGGAAGAGCTAAAACTGCTATTAAATTTAGTTAAGCCAAGGTTTTTTATGCCTATCCACGGTGAATATCGCCACTTGAGCCTCCACGCTAAGTTAGCTCAATCAGTGGGCATCCCCAAAGACAATATATTCGTTCTGGAAGATGGTGATATTCTTGAGCTTGGCTCTCAGACTGCCAAAATAGCCGGTAAGGTTAGTTCGGGTCATGTGTATGTGAATGGCTTGAGTGTGGGTGATATTGGTGGAGTCGTTCTCCGTAACCGGAGAATGCTGTCCAAGGACGGGATAGTGGTAGCGATTATGGCGATTAATCGGCAGAGTGGCAAATTAGTCGGGCGTCCTGACATTGTTACCCGGGGTTTTGTTGACACCAGAAAGTTCAAGCATATGATAGAGGAAAGTCGTGACTTATTAGCCCGAACCCTTGACCATAGTGGTGTTCGTACTGCTGAGTGGAGTTTTATCAATAATAAGGTTAGGGACACGCTAGATAAATTTTATTATGAGCGAACTAAACGGCGTCCGATGATTCTTCCCTTTATGGTTAAGGTGTAGCTTTAAAGTAGTTGGGCTATTTGGGGGTTAGATGCCTAGGTCTAAGAGAAAAGCTTATATAAATAAGACTTTCGGAGGCGGAAGCCGTCGTAGGTCAATGTTGGGGCAATTATTTCACATTGTCACCTTGCCGGGAGTACGGCACCTTATCCTGCTGGCTATAATTGTGGCAATTTTATTCTGGCAGCGGGAAAAGATTGGAGAGGCTGGGGAAAAGGTACATGACCTGCTCGGCTGGGGTGGGCTAGTTCTTATGGCTATAGCTATCGGTATCGTCATTGCCCGGCTATGGCGACGCAAACTAGCCTCATTTATCTTACACGGGAATCGCTGGCTGGCTGGTGCCGCCTTCATTCTGGCTATCTGGGGAATATTAGGCTTTCTTAATCTGGGTGGTAACTTTGGCTTAAGTATTATCAGCTATCCAGCCCCGGAAATTGTCGGCGTTCTTCGCATCTTGGGGTTAGTGGTCATCGGTGTCATCTTGGTTGCTCCTCGGGCTTGTTTCCGGCTGGTGACGAAATTTAGTTCGTGGCTAGGTGGGCAGTTCAAAAGACAGCCGGTTCCCAAATATCTCCGACAACAACTTCAGCCGCCCGTTTATCCCGACACTGGCGCTAAGCCTACCGTTATGGAAAAGCCGGCTATGCCGCCGGAGATGGAGAAGCCAGTTGTAGCACCAGAGAGGGTACTTCCAAAATCTCCGTTGGTAGCACCGGGGAAGGAGGCAGTTACTCCAGGGCTTGCTCCGGCTCGGTCGCCGGAGGAGTTGCGGCAGGTGGCTCAGGAGGTATGGAAGAAGTATGGTCAATCAGCCGATTTAATTGTTGTTGATGGCTGGAAGTTGCCACCGATTGATATTCTGGATAGGGCTCCCGAAGTTGAATTTAGCGAAGCAGACAATTTACAGCGAGCCAGGATTATTGAGGAGGCTCTAGCCAGCTATGGCGTTGAGGCTAAGGTGGTGCAGATAAACACTGGTCCGACAGTTACCCAGTTTGGTCTGGAACCGGGTTGGGACAGGAAGTTTAAGGAAGTAAGGGAAAGGGATAGGGATGGCAATATTCAGGTAAGGTTGGAGGAAGTATCCAAGACAAGGGTTAAAGTAGAGAGAATTACCTCACTGGCTAATGACCTGGCTCTAGCTTTGGCGGCACCTACCATCAGGATTGAAGCCCCGGTACCCGGTAAATCTATGGTTGGCATTGAAGTGCCTAATACAACTTTGGGCTTGGTTAGTCTGCGTGGAGTAATAGAGAGTAGCGGTTTTCAGAAAATAGAGGCTAGGTCTAAGCTGTCGCTAGCTTTGGGTAAGGGTGCTGGTGGCGAGGCGATATCTGCCGACTTAGGTAGAATGCCCCACCTACTTATCGCCGGGGCTACCGGCAGTGGCAAGACAGTTTGCTTAAACGCCATTATTTGCTGCCTGTTACTGCATAATACGCCTAATGATGTCCGCTTTATTCTGATTGACCCTAAGCGGGTTGAGCTGACTCCATATAACAGCACACCTCATCTGGCTGCCCCGGTTATAGTTGATATTGATAAGGCTCTGAGCGCCTTGCGCTGGCTTAACCAGGAGATGGACCAACGGTATCAAAAATTGGCTATGGCTGGAGCCCGTAACATTGAGGACTACAATAAGAATAAGCAGGGAGAGGAAAAGCTTCCCTACATGATATTGATTATTGATGAGCTGGCTGATTTAATGATGGCTGGCTATGATGAGGTAGAGCATATTCTGTGCCGATTAGCTCAGCTTGCCCGGGCGACTGGCATTCACCTGATTGTGGCGACTCAGCGCCCGTCAGTGGATGTGGTCACTGGCTTAATTAAGGCGAACTTCCCCACCCGCATTAGCTTTGCCGTTACTTCTCAAGTAGATTCACGTACTATCCTTGATGCCGGTGGTGCCGAAAAGCTACTGGGTAGAGGGGATATGCTGTATATGCCCACCGAGGCGGCTAAACCGAAGCGCCTTCAGGGGTGCTTTGTCTCTGATGCTGAGGTGGAGAGGCTGGTTTATTTCTGGAATAGCCAGCAGAAGGAAGAGGCGGCTCAACTAAAGATTGAGGAGCTTGTCTCGCCTTCAGCACTGGCTAGCCGGGGCACCTTTCCCAGAGACCCGCTCCTTGAGGCTGCCCGGGAACTGGCACGGCAGCATCAGCACATTTCTACTTCTTTCCTGCAGCGGCGTTTGCATATCGGTTACCCCAGAGCGGCGCGCATTATGGAGCAGCTTGAGGAGGAGATGAGGGGTGGGGAAGAACAGTCTACTAGCTAGGACGGGTTCGAGTCCTCAGCGG
>JBHIFE010000027.1:0-15650 GCA_046760985.1 Dehalococcoidales bacterium | reverse complement strand
AAGCCGTAACCGAGGGTGCTCTACTCGGTCTCTATTCATTTCGCAAGCATATAACCAAGGAGGATGACAAGCTTGGTGAGATTAAGCAACTCTTAATAGTCGGCAGCGATGAGGTGAAGCCCCAACTTGAAGAAGGCAGCCAAAAAGGTAAGATACTAGCTGAAGCGACTAACCTAGCCCGTGATATGGTTAATGAGCCAGCGAACTATATGACACCTAACCACATGGCGGAGATGGCAATAAAGCTGGCTGAAAGTTATGGGCTTGAGGTTAGCATTCTTGAGCAGAAGCAGATGGCGGAGTTGGGCATGGGAGCCCTATTGGGGGTAGCCCAGGGAAGTCAGCAACCGCCCAAATTCATTGTTCTCCGCTACAGAGGAAGCGATTCGGAGGAAACCAATGTGGCATTAGTTGGCAAGGGAATAACCTTTGATTCCGGAGGTATTTCCATAAAACCATCAGAGGGTTTGGCAGAAATGAAGGGAGATATGGCTGGGGGTGCTGCGGTTATGGCAGCCATAAGTGCCATCGCCCAACTCAAGCCAAAGATTAATGTTGCCGCTATTGTCCCCGCCACGGAGAACTTGCCCAGCGGTAATGCACTAAAGCCAGGAGATATTCTAACCGCAATGAATGGTAAGACCATTGAGATTATCACCACCGATGCTGAAGGACGACTTATTTTAGTTGATGCTCTAGCCTACGCTAGGAAACTCGGTGCCAAATTTATAATTGATGTGGCTACTCTAACCGGAGCCTGTAGAGTAGCTTTAGCTGACGTCTGCAGCGGTGCTTTTGGTAATAATCAGGAACTGGTGGATAAGGTGATTGCTGCCGGCACCGAAGCTGGAGAGCTTATCTGGCAGATGCCGATGTATGATGAATACAAAGAGCAACTCAAGAGCGATGTGGCTGACATCAAGAATGTTGGCGGCAGATACGGAGGAGCTATTACCGGGGCTAAATTTCTGGCTGAGTTTATTAATGATATTCCCTGGGTCCATCTGGATATTGCCGGCACCAATCTAAGCGAAAAGGAGCGAGGCTACCTGGTTAAAGGTGCTACCGGAGTGCCAGTGCGCACCTTGGTAAATCTTATCCTTTCTCTTGTCAGATAATTAAAAAGAGACCTTGAAAAATCCAAGAGAACCACCGACTAATACTCGGATTACAGTACTGAAACCGACACGATAAACAGTAAATTGAGACTATCTGGCTACCTCACCTTCAAAGACCCCTATTCCGAAATTATTGACTTATGTGATAAAATATAATAGGGGGGTGAGGGCAGAGGAATCAAAAACTTGGAGACAAGTTGTATCATTCTTGCTGGTGGCAAGAGTTTACGTTTGGGCCGTGACAAGGCTGTAGAAATTGTTGGTAAAAGAAGTTTGCTCCAGCAGGTATTATCTTGTGTAAGTTGGCTGGTTAGCGACATTATTATAGTTACGGTTAAAGAGCGAGCGGTTCCTCAGTTTATAGATTACCCAAGCTTAAGAGTAGTAACCGATATTTATCCCGGTAAAGGTCCTTTAGGTGGTATCTATACTGGGTTAGTAATTTCGACTTCGTTCTATAACCTTGTTGTCGCTTCAGATATGCCCTTTTTGAATCAAGCCCTGCTGCGCTATATGATACAACTTTCGCCTAATTTTGACATTGTACTGCCACGAGTGGGCAATCTAGTTGAACCACTTCATGCTGTTTATGCCAAAAGCTGCTTAGCATCCATAGAACAGATGCTCAAGCAAGGTAAGTTGAGCATCAGGCAGCTTTTCAGTTTAGTTAGAGTGAGGTATGTGGAAGCTGCGGAGATTGAGAGGTTTGACCCTAAACACCTTAGTTTCTTCAATATTAATACCAAAGCTGATCTGGAAAAAGCAAGAGAATTAGCCCGAGGAGATATGGTTAATAATGATAAGTGTTGAACAGGCTCTGGAAAAAGTTCTCAGTTGTGTTAATGTTCTAGAAGAAGAACAGGTTCCTATCTTAGACTCCCTGGGACAGGTTTTAGCTGAGGATGTACACTCCAGTATTAACATACCTCCGTTAGATAGTGCCGCTATGGATGGCTATGCTGTTCAATCAAAGGATACCCATGACGCCAGCTGTGAGTCGCCCCGATTTCTACGCGTTACTGATACTGTTTTTGCTGGTTCTATTTCTGAGTGTGCGGTAGAACCAGGCACTGCCATTCGCATTATGACCGGGGCACCGGTACCTAAAGGTGCTGATAGTGTGGTGAATTTTGAAAATACCGATGAAGCTCAGCGAAGGGAGTCTCACATTATCACTGAAATAGGTATTTTATGTAAAGTCAAGCCCGGTTTGAACATCCGGCGCGCTGGAGAAGATATTACCCAGGGCTCAATAGTATTGAAGAAAGGAACGGTAATCAGACCAGCTGAAGTTGGTGTCCTAGCCTCTTTAGGTAGGAGCAAGGTGACGGTTATCCGTCGCCCGGTGGTAGCTATTCTAGCCACTGGAAATGAGCTAGTAGATGTGGAACAGCCGCTACCAGCAGGTAAGATTTACAATAGTAACACTTATAGCCTAGCTGCCCTAGTTCGGCGCTATGGTGGTATCCCTAAAATACTGGGGATAGCTTTAGACAGCGAGGATTCACTGATAACCAGACTCCGCCAAGGCTTGAACGCTGATATGCTGATAACTACCGGTGGCGTTTCGGCTGGGGACTACGATATGGTTAAGGATGTTTTAGCTAAGGAGGGTGAAATTACCTTTTGGACGGTCCGAATGAAGCCGGGGAAACCTCTAGCCTTTGGTACCATCAAGGGGATTGACAAGGCAGGTGTAGCCAGAAACATACCTCAGCTTGGTCTACCCGGTTATCCGGTCAGCTCCATGGTTACTTTTGAGCTATTTGCTCGCCCAGCCATCCTTAAGATGATGGGTAAAAAGAACTTAACCAAGCCGACCATAGAAGCAGTGCTAGAAGAACCTATCGTAAACAGGGGCGGACGCCGTGCCTACACTCGGGCTATAGTAGAAAAGCGCAACGGTCAATACTTTGCCCGACTAACCGGTGCCCAAGGTTCAGGAATTCTAACCTCTATGAGCTTAGCTAATGGGCTGGTGATTGTTCCTGAAGATAAGTCAGAGGTGAAAGCTGGAGAAACAGTCCAAGTAATGATGCTAGATTGGAATGAGGAAGTAAATAAGTAGCGGGAACGTGGCATGCAACCAATTATTTCCATCGTTGGTAAGTCAGAATCGGGCAAAACGACCTTGCTTGAAGGCTTAATTATCGAGCTGAAGCAGCGGGGTTATCAGGTAGCGACTATCAAGCATTCTAGCAAGGATTTCGAGCTCGACAAGGTAAGCAAAGATAGCTGGCGATTCAGCCAGGCTGGCAGCGAAGTATCAGCTATTAGTTCAGCACATAAGCTGGCGGTCATTAAAAATCTGGAGCGTGACTTAAGTCCGCAAGAACTATCTCATTTTATTTGGAGCGACTATGACCTTATTTTGACCGAGGGCTTTAAACAGAGTAGCCATCCCAAAATTGAAATTCATCGTAAAGAACAGGGGAAGGAATTGCTAAGCCCACCTGAGCAATTATTGGCGGTAGTTACTGATGAACCATTAGGAGTAGATGTGCCACAGTTCTCAAGGGATGAAGTGCCAAAGATAGCTGATTTAATTGAAAAGACACTCCTAGCCCAACGCAAGGAGAACGATGTTAACCTATTTATTAATGATACCCATATCCCGATAAATCAAGCTACCAAGAACTTGCTCTTTAGAACCTTGGCTGCCCTGGTAGCTGGTCTAAAGGGAGATAAAAAGATAAAGAGTTTACGTATTTCCTTGAGGAGGAAAACTTGATATTTAAGGCTTCAGAGTTTGTTTTTAAAGCACCACCGGTAGTATCTAGGGCGCGACGCGTTTTGATTAAACCCAGCGCCTCTTATCCGATACCATACCCAGTAACTACCAGCCAGAATATACTGTCGGCAATAATAGAAGGTATTAGGCAGGTTAGTGATGCTGACATTCTGCTATTAGAAGGGACGCCGGGAGGCGGACCAATCTACCCAATATACCAAGCCTTAGGTTATAATTTCCCACGGGTATTGACGCTGGATGTAAAGGATTGTATCTGGGTGGAAGTAGATAATCCTTTGCCTAAGCCACTGGTTGTGCCCACTTTCTGGGTGCCTAACGTTATCCTGTCCAGCGACTACCTGATAACGGTGGCTCCGCTAAAGATTTTCAATGGGAGGGGTAGCCTCAGCACAATGAACCTACTCACCTTGCTGCCAAGCAGCAAGTACCGTGGTGAGGTACCAAGTGGCTGGGGAACCTTATATAGTCTGGGAATAGATAAGGTGATAGCTGACCTCTATTTCACCCTCCCCTTTGACCTCGGGATTGTAGAAGCTCGTCAGAAGTTTATCAGTAGCGGTGACCCCACTCAAGGCGAGGTTGAGGATTATGGCAAGATATTTGTTGGTGAGCCCTACGAGGTAGATCGTGAGGTCTCAGAGACGCTGGGACTCAAGACTGAATATCTTGATTTGATTAAGTCAGCTAAAGTAGAACTTGAGACCTAAAAACCTTAACGGGTAGTTCTATGGGCGAAGAGGAAATAAGTACTGAGCAACCAAAACCGCGCTGGTTTATTGATTTAGACTGGTATCAGCAAAATAACCGCTCATTTTCTACTTTGGCTCAAAGCTACCTGTGCCCTAAGTGCCGTAAACAGCTGAATACCGGGGAGAAAGAGATTTTAACAGGCGAGCTTCTATCCACTATTAAAGATTGCTGCAGCAATGAACCGGGATTTATCACCGGTCGGTTACCCATTCTAGAGAGCATATTTCGTCTTTTTCTAGCCACTGGTAACCAACCCCTTGGTCTGGAAGAACTAAGTAAGCGGCTAAGCGAACAACGCGGTGGAGATACCTACCACACTTCGGAGGAGATTTTATCTCGCCTGCTTAAAAACGAGCAGTACTATGGACTGCAGCAGATTCCCGCTAATACCTAATACTGAAGCGGGAGTAACTACCAGTATATTCTGACCAGTTGGTTGCCACCTTTTCCACTCTGGCGCCAGGTGGTCCCACCTTGAGGTAGCTGATTAGCTTTTCTAACTGTTTTCTTTCCCCCTCAGCCACAACTTCCACAGTCCCCTCGGGCGTGTTGCACACATAACCAGTCACACCTAGCTCAGTAGCCCGCCTGACAACAAAGGCACGGAAGAAAACCCCCTGAACATAACCGTGAACTGTTGCTTGAACCGAGGCTAAGTCAGTCATACCTTCATCCCAGGATGAGCCTTATTGGCAACGAGTATTGTTGCTTGTCTAGTCTATATAAGCCTTGCTGGTGAGCCAAGTCAATAGCTTCAGCGAACTCTCGCCTATTTACCGGACGGGCTAATTGTGGGATATCAAAAGCCTTATGGCAGGGGTGATACTGAGCCATAATGTTTAGATAGGTGTTCGTAGATACCTCTTGAGCCAGGAAGTGCACTACTTCCTCAGTTCCGGCTAAGTGGTTAGGCAATACTAAATGACGCACCAGAATACCACGCTGAGCAACGCCCTGCTCATCTATCTGCAGGTCACCCACCTGACGATGCATTTCCCTGACTGCTGCCCTATTTACCTGGGGATAGTTCTTAATCCCGGACAATCGCTCAGCGGTCACTTCATCAGAATACTTCATATCAGGCATATAGATGTCAACAATTCCGTCAAGTAACCCCAAGGTTTCCACAGAGTCATAGCCACCAGTATTATACACCAGTGGCAAACAAAGACCACCACTTACGGCTAGTTCCAGAGCCTCCAAAATATAAGGCACTACATGGGTTGGACTTACCAGATTTATATTATGGCAGCCCCTTGCCTGAAGAGAAAGCATCATCTTTGCCAGTTCTTCACTGCCTACCCCACTTCCCTCGCCTAGCTGACTTATAGTGTAATTCTGGCAAAAGATACAACGTAGATTACAGTAGGTAAAAAAGATAGTCCCCGAGCCATACCTACCCACCAGAGGCGCCTCTTCCCCAAAGTGAGGTCCATAGCTGGAAACCATAACCTGATTGGTAATGCGGCACTTGCCTTTTTCACCAGCCAGACGATTAACCCCACATTGACGAGGGCATAAGTAACACTCTTCTAGTATTGCTCTGGCTTTTTCTGCCCGAGCCTTTAACTCCCCAGAGCGGTGAAGCTGTTGGTAAACGGCTATTATTCTTCCTCCACTTCTTCTCGTTTCTTTTTACCCTTCTTAATTACTTCCACAGTTATTGGCGGTGGCACAATGGTAACTGGGGACACTTTCTTGGCATCTTTTTTGGGTTTCTTTGGCTCTCTATGTCGGTAATCCCGTCTCCCCATAGTAACACCTCTATTTAAGTATTGGATAATAGGTGTGGCTAATTGAAGTTTAACAAAGAGGAGCTATTGTGTAAAGTGAGTCGAAAGTTGCTCTAATGCGGAACGGGCGGCTTCAGTCTCAGCCAATTTTTTACTCTTCCCCAAGCCCTTACCCAACACCATATCACCAGCTATTACCTCAACGGTAAACCTCCTGTCATGGTCTGGCCCCAGTGCTTCTACTAGCCGATAGGCAGGTGTTAGGTGATATCTGGACTGGATAAGTTCCTGTAACTGCGATTTATAATCACTCGCTGTATCCGGTTTAATCACTTTCTGTAGCTGTTCACTAAACAACTTTGAGACAAAATCTCTGGCAGTAGTTAAACCTTGGTCAAGGAAAACTGCCGCTACCACCGCTTCCAAAGCTCCCGCCAAGTTAGCTGATTTATGCCGTCCACCACTCGCCTCCTCACCTCTTCCCAGATAGAGGTAGTCACCCAGTTTAATAGCTCTGGCAACACCGACCAAGGTATCTCGGCGCACCAGAGCTGAGCGGAGTTTGGTCATTTCGCCTTCAGTCAGGTCGGGGAAGTCCTGATACAGCTTTTCGGCAATGATAAAACCTAGAATGGCGTCACCCAAAAACTCAAGTCTTTCATTGGAGACCGGGGTAAAGCCAGGATTCTCATTAATATAGGAGCTATGAACCATAGCCTGCTCCAGCAGAGATAGGCTGTCAAATGAAACCCCGAGGGTCTGTTGCAAAGCAACTAAATCAGCCAAAGAAAACCTTCCCTTTAAGTTAATTTTAGCATAAGTGCCCAAGCTGAGCATGTCAAATCTCGTCTTTTAACAACCGCCTACTAAAATAGTTGCGGTCTAGTAGCTGGTTAGCATATCATTAATAAAACAGACTAAGCGGTGAAGGTAAAAGTAACTGGTGCAAAGGTCCACTGTTTTTAAATTCTTGGTCATCCCCGCTCTAATTGTAGTGGTGATAGGAATTACCAGCATCATATATGCTTACCAGCAGCCAAACGATAACGTATACCGCATCTGTGTAGACCAGAGTGGTCACATGCGCTTACTGTTTCCAGACGCCAATGGTCACTTCAGCGAGGAGTGTAAGCAGAACGAGTTCATGATTGAATTGCCATCCAGCCAGCTAATCACGATGCTTGAGAGTGAGCTTAATGAACTTTGGGACACAGTTAGCCAACAAAGGACTACAATTACTCAGCACGAGCAAAGAATTAGTGAGCTTGAAAGTAAAGTCAGTGAGCTGGAGAACAGAGTCACACTATTAGAGGGGGGCGTGCCTAGCGAGAACATAACGCTTGAAGGCTTGGTTCTCTGGCTACCAATGGATGAAGGGGAGGGGTCTGTGGCTAACGATAAGAGCGGACTCGGAAACGATGCAAGCATACTCGGTGCTCAGTGGGTGAGCCTAAATGATACCTATGCTCTGAGCTTTGATGGCACCGATGACATTATATATATCAGTAACCCATCTTTCATAGATGACACCAGTGGAACAGTAGAAGTTTGGGTTTCCTTTGACAATGTTAATGCTCAACATATGTATGTTGCCACTTGTGTTGACGGGGCTACCAGCCATGAAATACAGATGCCTCTTAGGAGAGACTCCAATAACGAATTGCAGTTTACTGCATACTCACCTGGCAGGCAGCCTTGGGAAGTGACCTTAAATTCGCCTGACAACACCATAACTGATACGGGATGGCACCATATAGTCTTTACCTCGGATGGTTCTAAAGTGCGCTGTTATGTGGATGGTGAGGAAAGAACACTAACACCTTCCGTGGGGAGCAACTCTGGGCAGTGGTTCGGCACTGCCACTAATTCAGACACATTCTGTGTTGGAGCGATAAAAAGAGCAAGTATTGTCGCCCCCATGGCAGGGACAATGGGCGAGGTGAGAGTTTACAACCGCGCCTTAACTCCCCAAGAAATCCAGCAAAACTATTTGGCAACCGAGTGGAAGTACCCTTAGAAGAATTAAGCCCGACTAAGTACGACACCTTTGACACATTCCCCACTAGCAGATATAATCCTAAGTAAGCTGGGGAATCGTCTAGTGGTAGGACAGCGGACTCTGGATCCGTAAGGGAAGGTTCGAATCCTTCTTCCCCAGCCATTTTTGGCTCACAGGCTAATGACGTCATTATGAAGGATAAGGTCCAAGATTTCTCCCAGAGTCGCCGACTTGCCCACAGCTATCTTACCGGTAAGCTCTAACTCCCTTACACACAATTGTCCAGCTAGAATGCTTACGCCTTTTTCCTCAAGGCGCTTCAAACGAGCTAACAAGGGAGAATCGTCAGTCAATAGCCTGACCGCAGTATTCCAGCAGATAATAGCTGTTGGTCTGTCCTCACGTTCGGGAAGAGTCTCCAGCAATGTGGTTAGGATTTCAAAGCCAAGGTCGGCATCTCCGGTACCGCAACCTTCAGAACTTAATAAGAGGACTTTGCCCTTTAGTTCACCCACTGTCGCTCCTTTATGCCGAAATCAAATTAACACGCGCGACTTCTCTAATTCAGAGTTCTAACGCATTTAATACGAGGTCATGGACACCTGCCCACTTAACATCAAGGTTGTAATACTCTATCAAATGGGCTAACTGTACCTTACAATTGGCACATGTTGTTGCCACCACCTTTGCCCCGCTCTGTTTTATCTGGTCTACCTTTAGTTTACCGGCTACTTCCATTCGGTAATCATGGGAGGCAGTTTCCAAAGCTATCCCTCCCCCTCCTCCACAGCAATAGTTCTCGCCTCCGCTTGGCACCATCTCTCTAAAATCTTTACAAGCTGCCTTCAGAATTATGCGTGGCTCCTCCACTAGTCCGCACATTCTAGACAGATTACATGGGTCATGGTAGGTTACTGGTTCCGGGTTTGCCTCCTTGTTAAGTTTTATCT
Source organism: Dehalococcoidales bacterium (assembly GCA_046760985.1). GTDB lineage: Bacteria > Chloroflexota > Dehalococcoidia > Dehalococcoidales > RBG-16-60-22 > JBHIFE01. Next base: position 6,348 of record JBHIFE010000027.1, on the reverse strand, counting down.
TGCCTTGCTTTATGTAGTCTGCGGTTATCTCCAGTATACTCTTCACCTCAAACGGCAACTCTCCCAGAAGCGACGGGGCAAGGAACATCAGTACCTTAGTCGCGTGTCCACACTCGCCTACAACTAATGTTTTACACTTCAGCCTTTTTGCTTCCCTAATGTGCATGTTTACAATCTTTACCCATATACCATCATCGTAAAATGTTCCATAGTTAACCGAGTCGAACATTTTGCTGCTTATCGTCCAATCAGTTTTTACGGCATAAAGTGTAGCCGCTATCCCTTCCATTGTCTCCAGTGAGTGAAAATAGTCAGTGTTTGTCGGCAGTAGGTACATCTCAGCACCTACCTTATCCACCGGAATCTTAACCTCCCAACCCTTTTTTCCCTTAATCTCCTCCTCCCAGAATCCAACTATATTGCGGAAGGCTGCCTCTTGTATTCCGGCGCTATTTCCAATTTCTAGGTGGTACCTAGTCCCCCGTGCCATGTCCTCCGTAGTCTTGCCTAAGGCACTACTCATCAGAACTCTCCCGGTTCGGACTAGCGCCATGTTATCCACCCCAAAGGGACAGAAGACGTTGCAGCGCCGACACATGGTACATTCGTAGAAGCGCTTAAACCATTCTTTCAGCATTTTTTCGTCTAATTTTTCTGCCCCAGCAAGACGCCTAAAGATTCTGCCGGATAAGGTAAAATACCTCTGGTAAACCGAGCGCAGCAATTTCGCCCTATAAGCTGGGTTGAATTCCTTTCGAGGAAAAGCCTTATAAAGATGACACTCATTGGCACAAGCGCCACAATTTGAGCATAGGTCCAGGTAGAGCTTTACTAGCCTTGAGTAGGGGAGCTTATTCCATTGGCTTAGCTTTTCCAAAACCTTAGCCACATCTTCCTTGCTTACCTCACCGAGCCAACGCTCCAGAGCCTTCTCGTAGCCCTCAATAGCCTTAACTTGGTTTTCTGTGTTTGTTGCCATAATCACTCCTCAGAGACAAGGATGTATTGTGTAAACAACTGCCCTACAAGATGGATAGGTTTACCAATCACCGAGTAGATGATAAAAAGTTCAGCGAGCAACGTGTGAATAAGAAACCAAAGATTCTGCGGGGGGAGAATCATGTTAAAAGTTATAAGATTGGTGGCAAATTCACGGACCGCCTCAGAACTTACCTCATGAAATATCCTTGCGTATATTCCCACGCCTACTACAGCTATGAGAAACCAAAGCCAAAAATGGTCAGCAAAGGAAGATATCTCTTTGGCTTTAGTGACAATAATGCGTCTAGAAACATAAAAAAGGAGCGCCAAACCGACAACTATCCCAGCGACGACACCAATGGTATATGACGTCTCAGCCGGGATACCTAATTTCTCCATGAATGACAGCGTGTCCACAAATACTCCCATATGACCAACAAATAGCAGCAGTATTCCAACGTGGAAGCAGGCTGCCCCTATCCATAACAACTTATCCGCTTTAAACAGAGTAGGCCAAAGAAAAGACTTCCAAATAAGACTAGTAATCAGCCACTTGGTGGGTTTGGGAAACAACCCCCAAGTGAAACCGGTGGGTAGACGAGCCCAACCCCAGACTCGGTAAGCTACCCCCAATATAAAGATTAAGAGTGCTAGGTAGCCAAATATCACTGCGAGATAGGATAGAAATGTCATCTTTCTCTTCTGCCCAACAAGTTAATGCCACTCCCACCTTATAAACGGCTCTTTGATATCCACCATGGCGTTCACTATTAACTCAGCTATGCCGCCATAGAGGATGCCGCATTTTTCCCACGCATCATAGTAATTGAATAGATCTCTAAGCTGACCCTTACAATTAGAACAGGTGGCACACACGTATTTCTTGATTTCAGGACTAATCACATCCTGAAAAGCCTCCAGAATCTGCTTCATTTTCATCCTGCCGGCTACAGCTGTTCTCCAATCGGTGAAATTCATAGATGACATAATGGCAAACCCACCACTCCCACCACAACAGTAGTTATCCACACCGTGCGGCTCCATTTCCCGGAACTGGGGGCAAATTTCCCTGAGGATTCTTCTCTGAGGTTCAACAATTCCCATCAGCCTGACTATGTTGCAGGAGTCATGCAGGGTAACCGGGAAGTCGTTCCTTTTTGGGTCAAGCTTGAGTTTCTCATTGCATACCAAATCTGCCAGCAGTGGCAAACAACTTTCTCTCGGGATATTTGCTTCACCAGTAAGCACTCTATCGGCAATAACTATCATTGCCTTAGTAGCATGTCCGCATTCCCCGATAACAACCTTCTTTACCTTGAGTTTTCGGGCAATCTCAGACTGCTTGAGGGCTATTCGGGCGAGTTGTATATCGTCATACCACACACCATAATTGGTCGCCTCATAACCAGCGAGCTCGCTAGATAATGTCCAACTCAGCCCGGCGGCTTCAAAGATGATAGCAAAAGCTTCCGGGTTCTCCGGCCAGGAAAAGAATTCCCCAGAATTGTGCATGAGCAGGATGTCTGCCCCCTCCCTATCAATGGGTATCTTCATCCTCTTACCTGTTTTCTCCTCAATCTCCTCCTCCATGAACTGGACTATATTCTTAAAAGCTTTAGGGCTTATCCCGGTACTGGCACCGACTTTCAGTTGTTGGACAGTGCCCAGCTCATGGAGTTCCTTGGGAGCAATGCCCATTTCTTGACTGAACAATTTTCTTAATTCGCGGGTTATTAAGCCATTGTCCACACCTCTGGCGCATGCTTGAGCACATCTCCGGCATCCAGGACACCGGTAAGCTAATTCAGCCAGCCTAGCAATTGCTGTCCAGTTGAGTTCAATATCACCCTCAGTGAACTTTGAGAAAGCTTTGTTTCCCTTATGCAAGTATTTCTTTATAATCCGGCGCAGAACCTCCGACCGATAGGTCGGGCAATAAATCTCCTGCTGTCCACTGGCAAGGTATATTTGACATTCCTCACTGCAGTTCAGACACTTGGCACAGTATTCCAGCGAAAGGATTAGGGGCTGTAGAAAAGTCCAGTTGTCCTCTTTAGAGAGCAGTTTCTTTAGCCCACTCAGGAAGCTTTGAACCAGCTTATCCTCTTCCTCTTTGCTTTTCGGCTTAGGTAGAACAATAGCCGAGACTCCGTCCAGTGAGCACTCATATCTATCCTTTTGTTCCTCGGTAAGTGGCTTGACCGGCAGCTCCTTATCTAGCCTATCGCAAGGATAGGGAAGTGGCATTAAGTCCTTGCTCATAATCTCCAGAAGTTGCTCATCTGGATTCTTACTAATGTCACTTATCTTTGTTCTTTTTCCTTTCATCTCTCTACTCCAGCGGTATCTTCCGGCAGTCCTTTAGCGACCTCACTCCACTTCTTTCCAGTCTGAATGTGAGGGGCTGACCAACTAACCGGTTGATTAAGGGCTTCTTTCACTCTCTCCTCAATTTCACTTCCTTTCACATTGGGGGCGTCATCCCAACGCACCCAGAAAAAGGCGAGAATCTTGGTGATGTAGTGTGTAGAACGGGTGAATGGCAGATAGATTAAAAACAGCGAAAAAAGCATAATGTGAGTATATGTTGCTGGCTCAACATCCATATATCTAAAAGTGATTAGGCTTTTCCAGAACTCTCTATAGCCGGAAAGGGATGGGTCAAAGAAATACCAGGCAATCAATCCGCTTAGAAAGACTGCCAGGAAGAATAGGTAGTTGAAATAATTCATAGGAGAAGCATAGGCTCTTAAATCAGCATCAGCCAGCCTTTTTACCAGTAAACCAATACTGCCCACAGAACCAAGGATAAAGCTGCCAACAGCGACAACTAGGGTAAGGTAGTAGATTGTCCTACCCAGCATACTTACTGAATCAGCCGCTATCGAAAGACCCGCCACAACTATTGCCAACGCACCGAAAAAAGATAAGATATGAAAACTGACAATTAGGTAAAACCCAGTGTGCCAGGGATATAGCCCAAACCAGTATCCTTTATTTCGTTGGAAGTATTTCCAGAAAAAGAGGTACTGCTTGAGCAGGTAAATAATACTTCTGATACGGCTCTTCTGGAGGGGCTTAGTCCACCACTCCAGCTCTTCAAAATAAGAACCTCCATATTTATACCCCCTGTCGTGGGTAACCGGATAAAGCTCCCACCTTAAATGAATAGGCATTCTGGCAACCTTCATCACCTTTACTGTGTAAAGTGCCACAATAAGTAAATAAGATATATAAGTTGCTATCTGGGGTAGTGAAAGCACTCCCACTCACTCCGCTCTCTGGAGTTGAACACACTTATTTGGCTACTCTGGTGGTAGAATTAGACACATCCAGTAGGTTTGGGCAAGCCAGCCACTTTACAGGCTCCGGCTGCTGGACCTTTGGGGAACAACTGGTATATATATTTCAAGTCGAATCCGGTTTGCTTGGTCAACATCCGGATCGGCGGAGCAATATCATATTCAAGGTAATAATTCCTGAGATAATTTACCACCTTCCAGTGGTCATCATTCATGGGACCAGAAGCTTCTTCCTTAGCCAGGTCTTCAGCCACTGCCTTATTCCATTTTTCTGGCTCTTGAATAAAGCCATCCTCATCAATCTCGAGCTCCATTCCCCCGAGTAAAGCTTTTGGCATGCGTTACCTCCTATTTCTTGATAAATTTTTCTGGAGACTCGTCGAATTTTTTCTTGCAGGCTTTGCTACAGAAGTAGTAATCCTTACCCTCATAGGTACTGGTAGCCCTTGGGGCAGCTCTTACCGCACCGTAGAGTTTAGCTACTTGAGACCCCACTTCTATTTCCATAGAGCATACTGGACATTTAACAGTTTCCCTTTCTTCAGCCATCATTTACCTCCTTTAAGTTAAGAATGAGGGCTGGCATTTCCTTTCCCGTAGCGCCTGGGAGACAAAAGCCTCTGCCCACTGAGACACACCCAAAGCATGAAGGTGAGTGTAGGCAGCGAAAACATTCTTATATACGATACCGTCTGCCCTGCCATCTATCCCTTGCCCACGTCGTACCCGATAGGCAAATTTGAGGTCATTTGATTTAGTTAGCCTTGAGTGGTGGAACTCATGCCCCCAAAATGTCAAGCCGACAGGGAATAGCGGGTTTTCCTCAGCGACCTCAACCATTACGTAGCCATGAGCTTGAGGTCGTTGGCGTAATTCCACTTCGGCGGGAATTACACCCACCATTTCATGTTGCTCGCCGTGCCAACGTATAACTTGGCATAAATACATAAGACCAGCACACTCAGCATATACCGGCAGATAATTTTTGATTGCCTGAGCGATATGCTGGCGGAGTCGGCTATTGGCTTCCAATTCTGGTAAGAACAACTCGGGGAAGCCGCCGCCGATATAAAGACCATCAATATCAGGTAACTGTTGATCTTGCATAGAATCAATAAATACCAGTTCGGCACCGGCTCGAGTCAGAGCCTCAAGATTTTCTGGGTAATAGAAGGTAAAGATGCGATCCAGCATTACACCCAATTTGACTACTGTTGCCTTACTACTTTCGGCTACGGTATCAACTACACATCCACCTTTAGCACTACGGGCAATATCAAGAATACCATTTAAGTTGAGGTTTTTTTCAAGACGCTGGCAAATGTTATTGATTACAGTCTCCTGTCCCGCCTCCCAGTAAGGTATCAAACCAAGGTGCCGCTCAGTGATGCTCAAACTGAGGTCTTTTGGTATGCTTCCTACGACAGGTATCCCACAGTATTGCTCTACAGCGGTTACCAATTTGTGCTCATGCCGGCTTCCCGCCACATTATTTAGAATTACTCCAGCGATATTTGTCTCTGGCTCAAAACGCTGGTATCCAGTTACCATTGCCGCTATGCTACGTGTCATGCGAGTGGCATTGACTATCAGAATGACCGGGCTACGCAGCAATCTGGATATTTGGGCAGTACTTCCCCGCCCTGTTGAGTCAAAGCCGTCATATAGACCCATCGCCCCCTCAATAAGAGCTACGTCTGCCCCCCGGCACGCCCGCTGGAAAGAAGTTAACAGTGTTTCTTCAGACATTAAGACCGCATCTAAATTGCGGCAGCTTCTACCAGCTGTAGCCGTGAGCCACGAAGGGTCAATATAATCAGGACCTTTTTTGAACGGCTGCACTACAAAGCCACGTTGCCTGAAAGCAGCACATAGTCCGACACTGATAATTGTCTTTCCAGAGCGACCCTGAGGTGCAGCAATAACAATGCGTGGCGGCCACTGCGTAGCCTGATTCTGTGGTTGACTGCTTACCATTACTGCTTTAACCTTGCTATTTGCCCTTGAGCACTACATAGGTGACGCCGCCAAAGCCTTGATACTCAACCTTGTCTTCTTTAGCCAG
>JBHIFE010000026.1:0-15935 GCA_046760985.1 Dehalococcoidales bacterium | reverse complement strand
AGTGGGGAGAAATAACCCGACTTAGCGCCCGGATAATGGTTGACTTGCCACAGCCATTTGGTCCAATAAGCCCTACCATCTCTCCGGGTCTCACCTGAAAGGTCACGTCTTTCAATACTACCTTGCGACCATAGCCGAGCCAAGCGTTCTGCGTTTCTATTTTAATCATTTCAGCCTCAGAAAATTACTTTTTTCTTGCGCCGCAGTAAGTAAAGGAAGAAAGGTGCCCCACAGAGGGCAGTGATTACCCCAATTGGTATCTCGGTGGGCGCTACAACGGTGCGGGCTACTAGGTCGGCGACGATTAGGAAAATGGCGCCGGTAAGGACAGATAGCGGTAACAGGAAACGGTGGTCGGCGCCCCAAATCAGGCGTACGGCGTGAGGAATGATGATGCCGACAAAGCCGATAGTGCCCACGAAGGAAACGGCGGCAGCCGTAATCAGAGTAGCAGCGGCAAGAAGAACGAGCTTGAGTCTCTCTACATTGATTCCGAGCTGCTGAGCCTGCTCCTCATCAAGTTGCATTATATTGAGGGGACGGGCATAGAGTAAGATAATGACTATCCCAGCCAATACATAGGGTAGAACAACCTTTATCTCTGACCACTGGCTTAGGGAGAAACTGCCCATTAGCCAGAATATGATTCCGTGCATCTTCTCCCCACTGGAAATGATGAGGTAGGAAACGATTGAACCTAAAAGTGCACCTAAAGCCACGCCGGCTAGAATAAGGGTAGTGATGGGGAGAGTTTTGCCTACCCGAGCCAAACTATAGACAATAGTAGTGCTAACCAGCGCCCCGGTAAAAGCGAGTAGGGGGATAATCCCAAACCTCATGCCATGCCAGGTGGACGGGAGTAAGAAGCCAATGACAGCTCCCAGCGCGGCTCCTTGAGCAACGCCGATAAGGTAAGGGTCAGCCAGCGGATTACGGAAGAGCCCTTGGTAAGTAGCCCCGGCTAGTGCCAGAGCCGCACCGACAATTCCAGCCAGAATAACTCTGGGCAAGCGTATCTCCAGAATTATAGTCTCCAAGGGATTGGTCCAGGTGGGCGTCATCTCAACCATGGGTAATTTGGAAAGCAGAATGCTGGACGTGGTTAAGAAAGGAATTTCAACACTACCAACTGTGGTAGCTAGTGCCACCATCACCACCAGCAAGACGAAAAGTCCTAAAATACCGTATATTCGGTAACGCCACCGGCTAAGATGAATCGGTGGCATCTGATTTTGGAAAATCTGACTAGACGGCATGTTAAAAAATCCTCAAGACCTCAAATTTTAAGTTTTCGTTTCCGGTCAAGCAAGAGACGTTAGAGAGATATTTTCGGGCGGTGCTGACCGCCTTTTCCATTTCTTTTGGGGTGGGTCGCCGCCAGGGGTTATCGCCGACAGGAATATAAGCGTCTATTCTGTAAGGAATGCTTTTGTCTACACCGGCGATAAACCTGGAAATATTCTCAATCTCGGAATAGTCGATATACTCCGGAATAAAGACGCTCTCAGCTCTCAATTCTACGCCCGAGTTACAAAGGCTGACGAAGTTCTCCAAGGCTTTTCTATTGGATTTCCCGGTATAATGGCGGTGGAGATTATCGTTGTGAGCTTTCAGGCTAAATACCACTTCATCTATCACTGCCAAAGGCGGTATCCTGAAACCATTGGTGAGGAGAATATTATAGCTTCCAAACTCCTGGCGTAGTGCTTCCGCTAATTGGGGCAATTGGTGGTCAATGGTTGGCTCACCCCCCATGAAGACCACCTGGCTTACAGCCAGCTTACCTAAAATTTGCATCACTTCTGCCAAATCTAAGAATCGTTCAGGGGTTTGAGGGGATTTACTTGTCCCGTTGAAAATACTGTCTCTCGTCTCTGCTAAATGGCAGTCATATATCTCTTTTTTGAGCAAGCAAGCTTGGCAGTTTAGGTTGCAGCCCCAGAAGTGCAGGTGGATGGTTTTAACTGTAGGGGCATAGGTGATATGGTAAATGTTCACTTGGTCTCCTTAAATAGTTCCGGGTGTATGAATTCAGCAAATTTTTCTAGTGCGTCAACTATCCGTGGTCCGGGGCGGCTACACAGGTCAGTGTCTATCTTATACAGTCTGTTATTCTGGCGGGCATCTGTGTTCCTCAACCTTGGCTCTGTTGCGACAAATTGAAAAGGCAAGTCCTTGCCTGTTCCCATGCCGACACCGGCAATCATCACTTCGGGATTAGCTTCAATAACTGCCTCCAGACTGATATCGGCATAACCAGTGAGGTCTTGGGCAATGTTCGTTCCACCTGCCTTCCGAATTAGTTCATCATGGTGGGTCCCTAAGCCAGCTGTCATCAATGGGTCATGCCAGGTGATGTAAAAAACCCTCGGTCTCTGGTTCTGAGGTAGAGTATCTGTTTTGTCAGTCACTGCCTTAATTCTATCCTGCATCGCTGCAACCAACTCAGAAGCCTTCTCTTCTTTTCCAATAGTCTCGCCAACCAGAGTGATAGCTTCCAATACCTCATCAAGGGTCTTGGGGGCTAAAGCCAAAACAGTCATCCCCCTCTCTTCAAGCTGTGGAACGATTCTCCCTTCGTGGATTGAGGTAGCCAATATCAGGTCAGGGGAAAGAGCAACCAATTTCTCTATATTCGGTGTGGAAAAACCACCTATGCTGGGTTTTTCTTTAGCCTCTGGTGGGTAATCACAGTAGTCGGTTACTCCTACAATTCTATCGCCAAGACCTAAGGCAAAGAGTATCTCAGTATTGCTTGGGGCAAGAGAAATAATTCTTTGTGGAACTCTATCTAGCTTGACTACTCTACCTAACTGGTCTGTAATTTCAATTGGGAACGACGTCGCCTCTTTTGGGGGTGATGGGCAAGCTGTCAGAAGACTTAACAGCAGAGCTAAAGCTAAAAGTATCCACCACTGGTGTATTTTGTTCTTCATTCTTCACCTCCGATTACATTGAACAAAAATCCCCTCGCTCCAGACGAGGGGAAATTAAAAACTTAACAAAAAGTCCTACCCCTCCCCGCGGAGGCGCTGTAGGAAACCCAGGGGCTGGCGTTCTGACTTTTGACGGCTTATCCGTCAATCACAGCGGCGCGGCCGCGTCGGACTTTCACCGACTTGCTTTCCATTTAAGCCCTCGCTTGCGCTCGGGCACCCCTGCTTGCCTATTCTCTTTTGGTTAAAGAATACCGTAATCTGGATAAAAATGCAAGGTTATGGCAGAGGATAGTTTATTCTTCCTCCGTAAGTTTTTTAACCCATAGCTGGGGATAAGTGGAAATAACCTGCTTTAAGGATTCTAGTTTACTTCTAATATCCTGAGCTACCCCTTCATCAGTAAGAAGCTGTTTCACCCGTGATTGGTCAAGACCTAACACTCTCTCCCACAGCCCCTCTGGTTCCAGCAGGGCTCTGACCTCGTCTTCGCTGAAGCCTGTCCTCTCCATGAGCTTGTAGGTAATAGCATGGTCTCTGCCATAAACCCGATTTAACCCCTTGGCTCGGCAGAAATTGGTAATCATCTGCTTCAACTCATCAAGCTTTAGCTGGAGTTCCCTTATCTGTTCCTGAAGAGAAACATATTGCTCAACAGTATCAGTTATCGCTATTCCAGGCAGCATACCTTGTTGGGCTGCTTCTGGTATAGCTTCCATGTATTGTTGCCGGTAATAGGGGCAGTGCTCAGGGAAATCACAGGGGCAATCCCGGTTCTCAATAGCTGGGAACTTCTGTCCAGCGATATTTTCCGCTACCTCTAATACCAGATGCCTGGCTTGCTCAAGTCGCGCTTTGTCCCGTGGTTCACAGCTACAAGGGGTATTTGACCTCAGGTGATACAGGGTAAGTCTCTCCACCGGAAGCTGCCAAGTCTGTTCCGCTGCCAGTTGATAGAGAGTCAACTGGAGGTCTTTTTCTAAATCGTCAATGGTAAATAGCTCTTTATTTGTTTTATAGTCAACTATAGATAGCCCGCCACTCTCCAGCTTATCCACTCGGTCAATAAAGCCGGTCAGCTTTATCCCTTCAATATCAATGCAAAATGATCGTTCCACAGCTACTGGTATCCGGAAATCGGCACTGTGAATTTCCCAGAATTTAGACAGTATCTCTCTTCCATAAGCCTTATATTTTGTTTCCTCCTCAGTTGTTTCATATCCCTCAGAAAGCCAATTCTGCTCATAGAACTGTAATAATGCATCCAGCGAAGGTGGTGGAGGTACTCTAGCCTTAAAGAAGTACTCAACACAGCGGTGCATAGTTGTGCCAAAGCTACGATACCACTTATCCTTTGGCTTCAGACCGTCAATATATTGCAGCTTGTAGCATAAGGGGCAGGACTGGTACAGGGAAATCTGGGTGAAGCTTAGCGGTTTAATCTCTCTCCTCCCTTTGTTTGCATCGGGGGAATCGAAAGTGGTAGCAAACCTTAACTATTGCCAAACAGTTATCTAAAATTATAAGGTAAGGCAGATATCTTGTCCATTGGTTAATCAGAATTTGATATTTTAGCTCAAATTAATTAGCATTAAGAAGGATGGAAATATCAACCGTAGTTGCCTTTAGTGCCGGACTATTATCCTTCCTTTCGCCTTGTGTGGTGCCTTTAGTGCCGGTGTATTTGGCTAGCTTGGTTGGACCAGAAATATTTGGTGAGCGGGTTAGTGGCATCCGCCTTCCCGTATTTTTCCACTCTCTTAGCTTCGTAGTCGGTTTTTCTATTATTTTCATTACCTTGGGAGCAATTGCCGGGTTAACCGGATTCGCTATTAATCCCAATTTAGCCTTGCTCAATAGAATATCTGGCGGCTTACTGATAGCCTTCGGTCTATTCATACTGGTGGCTCTTAAGGTACCGTGGTTAAACTATGAAAAGCGCCTGACCCCGTCCTTGGGCAATACTACTGGTTATTTCCGCTCCTTTCTCATTGGAGCTACCTTTTCTCTGGCTTGGACAGCCTGTGTTGGTCCTATATTGGGGGGTATCTTGGTTCTTGCCGTGAGTTCAGCAACTGCGTGGCGTGGAGCTTACCTGCTGGCTATCTATTCTTTAGGACTGGGGCTGCCTTTTCTAATGGTGGGAGTAGCTTTTGATTCTATTGTCCCATTACTAAAGCGCATCCATCATTATTCTAACCTAATCCATATTATCAGCGGTTTACTGCTCATAGGAGTGGGTATACTTGTTCTAACCAACAACCTAATTTGGTTTGCCTCACTCACCGTGTGAAGTTCTATCTTGGAGGAGTTATGGACAGATTGCTTAAAGTAATATTAGCCATAATACTAACTTTGTTGGTGGGCTGGGGATTGGTAATGGCTGGCTGCTCGGCTAGTCCTACCCCAACTCAAGACTCCCAGGCAGGTAAGCTAGCACCGGACTTTCAACTCCAAAGTCTTGATGGTCAAACTGTCTCCCTTAGTGATTTCCGGGGCAAGCCGGTATTCCTCAACTTCTGGGCAAGCTGGTGTGAGCCCTGCCGGGTGGAAATGCCCTTTATACAGGAAATATACCAGGATAAGGAATGGGCAGATAAAGGGCTGGTAATACTGGGTATTAACCTGGGTGAGAATCCTTCTCGGGTGAAGCAGTTTATGGAGAGCTATGGTCTCTCCTTCCCAACGCTGCTTGATACTGACCAGAACGTGGCTCTGAAGTATAACATCCGGTTTATTCCTACCACCTTTTTCATTGATAAAGATGGTATAATCCAAGATATAAAGCTTGGTGCTTTTTCTGGCAGGGCAGAAATAGAAGAGCGACTGGATAAGATTGTTCAGTAGCCAGTAAATCATGGGTGGAAAGGAGGCTAGACATGGGGGATATTCTAAATGAAGCCTATGGAATAGTCCAGTGCAAGGAATGTCCGTGGTATAAATCCTGTGTCATGCCAATGAGATTTACTGCGGAAGATATTCGCCGACAGCTAGAGTCGTCAACGCCAGGGACGAGTATTTCGCAGCAGGCTGACCTCAGCATACAAAACCTGCTATCTAGTATGGCAACCGCTGCCCAGAACTCACTGCTGGAGGGCTGTCCCATTTTTATTGAGCGTTTGCGTTCCAATCCCAAGCTGGCTCAGCGCCTGAAGGAAATGATGCAAAATTGGGGTAAAGAGGAAGAATAAGAGAGCCGAGTATGACCGCTTCTAAGTTTGATGAGCTATGCATCAACACCATGCGGTTTCTGGCAGTGGACGCTGTACAGAAGGCTAACTCTGGTCACCCCGGAGCGCCTATGGGTGCAGCGCCAATGGCTTATGTGCTGTGGGATCGGTTTCTCAAGCATAATCCCAATGACCCAAAGTGGCTAGACCGGGACCGATTTGTCCTTTCCTGTGGACATGCTTCAGCCATGCTCTTCGCTCTTCTCTACCTCACCGGGTACAACTTGCCACTGGAGGAACTCAAGCAATTCCGGCAGTGGGAAAGCAAGACTCCCGGTCACCCGGAGTATGGTCTTACCCCCGGTGTGGAGACAACCTCCGGACCACTGGGACAGGGGTTTGCTAATGGAGTGGGGATGGCTATTGCTGAGCGATGGCTGGCGGTAAATTACAATCGACCCGGGCATGAAATCATTGACCATTACACCTATGCCATTGTTTCCGACGGTGACCTTATGGAAGGTGTCTCCTCAGAGGCAGCCTCGTTGGCAGGGACACTCCGCTTGGGTAAGCTTATCTATCTCTATGACGACAACGATATCTCTATTGAGGGAAATACTGACATTACCTTTACTGAGAATGTATCCCAGCGCTTCCAAGCCTATGGCTGGCATGTCGTTGGTCCCATCAATGGTATGGATGTAGCCAGCGTGGAACAGGCAATACGGACGGCTCAAGCTGAGACTATCCATCCTAGCTTAATTATATGCCGGACTATCATTGGTTATGGTAGTCCTAATAAAGCAGGTACTGGCGCTGTCCACGGTGAGCCGCTAGGTGAAGAGGAAGTGCGCTTGACTAAGCAAAACTTGGGATGGACATATGACGAGCCGTTTACTGTCCCACCCGAAGTCCTGGCTCACTTCCGCCGGGCAAAGGAGCGAGGAAGACGCTATCAACAGGAGTGGCAGAAAAAACTGGAGGCGTACCGCCAAGCTTATCCTGACGATGCCCGGCAACTAGAAGAAGACCTGCGGGGAGACCTGCCGGAAGGATGGGATAGTGACCTGGCTGGCTTATTCAAGAGTGGTGATAAACCCATTGCCACGCGTGTTGCCTCTGGTCAGGTGATGAACGCCATCGCACCAAAAGTCCACTCCTTAATGGGTGGTGCTGGTGATTTGGCGCCATCTACTAAGACCATCTTAAAGGACAAGGGAGACTTCGGGGCAACTAACTACCGTGGTCGCAACTTGCACTTCGGTGTCCGAGAACATGCCATGGGTGGTATAGCCACTGGCTTGGCTCTTCACGGGGGCATTATCCCTTATGCGGCAACCTTCCTTATCTTTTCTGATTATATGCGCCCGCCGATACGCTTGGCAGCGATGATGGGACTCCGGGTAATATATATCTTCACTCATGACTCTGTGGGCATAGGGGAGGATGGTCCAACACACCAGCCTGTTGAGCAACTTATGGGGCTGCGAGCTATTCCCAATCTGGTAGTGATCCGTCCCGCCGATGCCACCGAGACAGTAGAGGCGTGGAAAATAGCCCTGCAACGTAGAGAAGGCCCGACGGCACTGATACTCACTCGTCAGAACCTGCCGGTGTTGGATCGGGAAGCGCTAGCTCCCGCCAGCGGGGTGCAACGGGGCGGCTATATCCTCTGGGAAGCCGCGGCACTGCCAGAGGTCATCCTCATTGGCACCGGCTCCGAGGTTCACATCGCCTTGGAGGCGGGGAAGCTGCTGCAAGAGAAGGGTATCGCGGCTCGTGTCGTTTCGCTGCCATCCTGGGAGTTGTTTGATGCTCAGCCAGAAGAATATCGCAGTAGCGTCCTGCCAGCCAGTGTAAGGGCGCGTGTCTCCATGGAAGCGGGTGTGCCACTGGGATGGGAAAGATATGTTGGTTCGCATGGAGTAGTCATTGGTTTGTCTCGTTTCGGAGCGTCAGCTCCGGGTCGGGTGATTTACCAGCAATTAGGCTTGACTGCTCAGCACATGGCGGAGGAAGCTCTGGGTCTGCTACAGGGAGGAAAGGCATGACGCTACGCGTGGCATTGGGAGCTGACCACGGTGGCTTTTCACTGAAGGCTGATTTATTTCCCTGGTTGCAAGGTCAGGGATACCAAGTAATAGATATGGGTGCCCATACGCTGGATCCGGTGGATGACTATCCCGATTTTGCCAAAGCAGTGGCTCAGGCAGTGGCTTCGGCTGAGGCACAGCGTGGCATCTTGGTCTGTGGCAGTGGTGTTGGCGCCTGTATCGCGGCTAACAAAGTGCCAGGCATCCGGGCTTGCCTCTGTCATGACACTTACTCTGCCCACCAGGGAGTGGAGCATGATGATATGAACGTCCTCTGCTTGGGGGCACGTGTTGTCGGAGTGGAACTAGCTAAGGAACTGGTAACAGCCTTTCTCAAGGCACAATTTTCCCCTGAAGAACGCTACCACCGCCGCTTGCAGAAGGTCTTGGCTATTGAGTCTCGGGCTCTCCAGGGCAAGGCAAACCAGACCAAAGGAGAGTCAAAATGATAAATTCTCCAGAGGCGGAAGCAACTCTAGCCGACCTCCAGAAGCGACAAGTGGTGGCACGCATCTGGCAGAAAGACCATACCGTCTGGAAGCCTGACCCTAGTGAGATCACCAACCGTCTGGGATGGCTTACCGTTACTGACCTGATGAGTGAGCAGGCACCTGCCTTGGCATCTTTCGCCGAAGAAATACGGAATGCTGGTTTCCGCAACGTGGTTTTACTGGGCATGGGCGGCGCTAGTCTCGGGTCAGAGGTATTACGACAGACCTTTGGTAGTGCTGCGGGCTATCCCGAACTCATCGTGCTGGACTCTACGGTGCCAGCCTGGGTGCAGGCGGTAACAGAGGCGATTGACCCAGCACATACTTTGTTCTTGGTCTCCTCCAAGTCTGGTGGTACTATTGAAACCGTCTCCTTTTATAAGTACTTCCGAGAACTCATAGAGAAGGCGGTGGGGAAAGAGCCGTCTGGACAGAATTTTGTGGCGATTACTGACTCTGGGACACCGCTTGCCAGGTTGGCAAGGGAAGCGGGGTTCCGGACTATCTTTCTGAACCCGACTGATGTTGGCGGGCGCTACTCTGTTTTGTCTTACTTTGGTCTGGTTCCGGCGGCGCTAATGGGGATTGATATCGCTAGGCTGCTGCAACGGGCGGACTGCCTGCGAGAGGAATGTGTCTTCCGTGTGCCTACCAACGAGAACCCCGGTGCTTGGCTTGGGGCAGCCATAAGTGCCCTTGCCTTGCGGGGACGAGACAAGCTCACCCTCGTTACCTCACCCTCCCTCAGCAGCTTCGGTCTGTGGGTGGAGCAGCTTATTGCTGAAAGCCTTGGCAAGGATGGCAAGGGTATTATACCCGTTGCCGGCGAACCCGTGATGGATTCTGCCTACTATGGAGATGACCGACTTTTCGTTTACCTCCGACTGGAAGGTGATGATAATTTCGCTATTGACTCTGCAATGGGCGATATTAGATCTTCTGGACAGCCGGTATTGGGCTTGGAACTGGGAGAGCGTTACGACCTGGGAGCCGAGTTCTTTCGCTGGGAATTCGCCATTGCTGTGACTGGAGCAGTGCTGGGTATACATCCCTTTGATCAGCCCGATGTGCAGGCGGCTAAGGACTTAACGGCACGCCTGTTGCAAGAATACCAGAGTTACGGACACCTCCCAACGGTAGTAACTACCTATTCTTTCAATGACTTGCTGGCTGAGACTAAGCCGGGTAATTATCTAGCTATCATGGCTTACCTCCGCCAGACGCCCGAAGTAGACCAGGCATTGGCAGACCTGCGCCGGAAGATTACCGAACGGTACCGCATCGCTACCACTCTGGGCTATGGACCACGCTTACTGCACTCTTCGGGACAGTTGCATAAGGGTGGTCCAAACTCTGGTCTGTTCCTCCAGATCACGGCAAACCATGAGAAAGACCTACCCGTCCCGGGCGAGCCCTATACTTTCGGCGTACTAGCTGATGCCCAGGCTCTGGGTGACCTGCAGACATTGCAGTCATTGGGGCGGCGTGTTGTCAAAATCCATCTGAGTTCAGGTGACGGAGCAGCCGTTAGAAAGCTGGTCGATAAACTGGTGTAGCCGGAGAGAAGGGCAGCTATGGAAATAGGTGATAGTTAATGGCGCTGCCGTTAGTTCTCCTAGGTTAGGGCTTGGAGGTGGCGAAAACTGTCCCCCGGCTTTGGTTGTAGAAATATAGCGCTGCCCACGTAGATGACATTAACCCCTGCCCGGGCAACCTGAGTAATATTGCTCTCCTTTATGCCACCATCTACACCTATTTCCATGTCAGGTCGCACACTGTGTAATTCTGCTACCTTTTCCATGACTTCAGGTATGAATTTACTGCCGTAGAAGCCGGGGTGAACCGTTAGAAAGAGGACACTGTCAACTTCGTCCACCAAGGGGAGAATGGTGGAAACAGGGGTATCCGGGTTAATGGCTAGTCCTACCCCCAGCCCCAGGTCTCTGGATAAAGCGATGACTTCTCGCGGTGAAGGAGTCGCCTCATAATGGAAGATTACCTTCTGGGCTCCTGCCTGACGAAAGTCTTTTAAATGGTCCCCAGGATGCAGCACCATTAGGTGAACCTCCCAGCTTAGCTTCATTGAGAGATTGGCTAAATGCCCTGAGGTTATACTGTGCGAGGGCACAAACTGACCGTCCATAATGTCAAACTGCACGTAGTTGGTGAAGGTCTCTGCCTGGCGCACCATGGTCTCCAGGGCTTTGGGGTCATTAGTGAGGATGGCGGGCACTACTCGGGTGAATTTAGCCACTATACCTCCCGTAGAAACACTCGTGCCGGAGCAGCATCAATCCTTGAGCTTCAGAGGCAGACACAGTAGTCACTCAGGGTAGAAGTTATTATGGCACCGATCGTGTGTTCTACCATGTTTGCTTGGAAGTAATTGTAGGCGTGGAGCGTGTTTCGTGTCAAGGCTGTATACTATCCGTAGCTATTTTGAGATGGTTCTCAAGGATATGCCTGAGATAAACTCATGCTTTGGTGGCATGTTAGAGAAGACGTTTGCTCACCGCCATCCTCTACAAAACTGGGCGCTTTTTTCTGGCTTCAATCAACTTGAAGACTCCTACTCCAAGGTCGGTAACTTGTTCTACAACCAGGTTGCTCTTGGTCACGTGCTCTACTGTTCGGCGATTGATGTTAGCCCCAATAATTCGTACCACCAGCGGATTAGCCAGATTCATTAACCAGCCCATAATATAATTAGCACTCAGTACATGCTCCAGTAAAGCTACTTTGCCTCCCGGCTGGCACACCCGCTCGACTTCTATCAGACCACGAACTGGATCTGGAACGGAGCAGAAGACAAAGGAGCCTATCACTGTGTCGAAGGTGTTATCCGCAAACTCGAGCCTCTGCACATCCATTTGCTGTAAGTGTACTTTCAACTTTTGCTGGCTGGCTCTATTTTGGGCGTGCTTTAACATCTTCTCACTGAAGTCAATGGCGGTTACTTCAGCATCAGTCGGGTAGTAGGCAAAATTCTTACCCGTGCCAACCCCTACTTCCAGAATGTGGTGACCTTCCACCTTGCTCCACAGGAGCTCTCGCCACTTGCTATAGCGAGACCTTTCAATAAGGCTCTCCATAAGGTCGTAGAGGGGCGCAATTCGGTTGTACCGCCTCTTAGCAATCTCGGTAGCCTTGTCTTCGGTTGACATTTCACAATTTCATTTTTATGATAGAGCATTAAATCTCAAAGAATTTGGTGTATAATACCATTCAAGATAGTCCAATACAAGGGGATATGATGAAGGAGGCAAGCCCTTTGCTCTATTGTCCTTCTCTATTATCGGTTTTGAGTGTAACTCTCTCAAGAAGATGGTAAAGGAATTACATAAGGACGATAAGATATTCTACATCTGTGAAGCCTGCGGCTTTGCTTATGAGCAGAAAGAGTGGGCGCAGAAATGTCAAGAATGGTGTGAAGAACACAACAGTTGCAATCTTGAGATTACAGAACACGCAGTTCTTTTGGAAAAGGATTAGCACCGCTTGACGGAATGAGCCGACAGAATGGCAAGTTCATTTATCATGTCGCTTACAGCCGGTATTATAAAATTCTCTTGCCTAGTGGAACATCCCTATCTGGTTGAACCAGTGCTACTTGATCATCGCCCAGTATCACGCCTAATACCAGGACTTCAGACATAAAATCGGCAATTTGCCGAAGGGGAAAGTTCGTTATCGCTATAATGAGCCTACCTACTAAGTCGTCTTTACTGTAGAGTTTCGTAATTTGGGCACTGGATTTCTTAACCCCCAGAGCGCCAAAGTCTATCCAAAGCTTATAAGCTGGGTTTCTTGCTTTAGGAAAATCCTCCACCTTGATAATTTTGCCGGTGCGTATATCTACTTTCTTAAAATAATCATAGGTGATTTGTGTCATAGTGATGTCCTCCTTAAATGGACTTCAAATTCATCAAAAACTCTAACCGGTTGAATTGTACCATCTACCTTAGCAGTTGTGTACAATTGAGCCCCATCAGCTTAATTTCTTACCTTCTCTTATTTTAAATAATTGACTATATTGCCTCATACCTATTGACATGTTGTATTTTGAGGTATAAAATTCCAAGCTAACAGAGGCTCTAATAACTCTGCTATCACGATTCTTTGTGGGAAAGGAGGCGCCTATTCAGTAATAACAAGGTATTTCTCCAGATGGTAAGTTTTCCGGAAAGGAGGTTTAAATAATTGGCTGAAGCAGTAAGAGAGAGATGGACCGGCAGGGCTCCTTTTATTTTTGCTGCGATAGGTTCGGCAATAGGTTTGGGTAATGTATGGCGATTTCCCTATTTGACCTATGAATACGGCGGCGGAGCTTTCCTGATTCCGTGGATTATTGGTCTTATTGTGCTCGGCATTCCCTGGATGATGATGGAATTCGGCATGGGTCGTTACTTCCAGAGAAGCGCCCCCGGTATTTTTGAAGGTATAGGCAAAGGATGGGAATGGCTGGGCTGGTGGCCGGTTTGGGTCGCCTTCTTGATAAACACCTATTATACGGTGGTAATTGCTTGGTCTCTACATTATGCGATTAGTTCGGCTACCGTAGCCTGGGGTCTGGGGCAGGCTGGAGCTGAGGGAGCAGGGTCATACTTCTTTGGAGAAGTGTTGAAACTTTCCGACGGACCCAATGTGCTAGGTGCCCCGGTATGGTCTATCTTAGGACTATTGGCAGTTATTTGGGTAATCTTATTCTTCATAATGTTTAGAGGCGCCAGAGTAATCGGCAGAGTTTCTATATGGATGGTATGTGCTTTCTGGGTATTGCTGGTTGTCCTGCTTATCAGGGGGCTGACTCTGCCCGGGGCGGTTGATGGACTTAACTACTACCTTGCGCCAGACTTTGCCACCTTAGGCAATATGGAGGTATGGTTTGCTGCCTTTAGCCAGATTGCCTTTACCCTTTCCCTCGGCATGGCGGGAATGTTCGCCTACGGCAGTTTTATCGCCAGAAGAGCTGATGTCACCAATAGTGCCTTTATCACCTCATTTTCCAATTGTGCCACCAGTTTCTTTGCCGGTTTTGCCGTATTCAGCATCGTTGGTTTCATTATGCAAGCCCTGAACATTCCGGTTGGGGAGGTTGCCGTCAGA
The DNA here is from genome assembly GCA_046760985.1 of Dehalococcoidales bacterium. Lineage (GTDB taxonomy): Bacteria > Chloroflexota > Dehalococcoidia > Dehalococcoidales > RBG-16-60-22 > JBHIFE01. The sequence continues at coordinate 2,139 of JBHIFE010000026.1, read as the reverse complement.
AGTTTAGGCTTAGCTTTCATCACTTATCCATCGGCAATATCCATGATGCCGGGAGGAAATGCCATTATTGGTGTGCTCTTTTTCCTCTGTTTATTATTCCTGGGTACGACTTCCGCCTACTTCCTTGCCTATGGAGGGGTAATCTCGCCAATAATGGATAAATTTGGCTCAGGCAGGGTAAAGACTACCCTAGTTGTCTGCATTATCTCCTTTATAGTCGGAATCCTATACACCACAAGCGGTGGTCTTTACTGGCTAGATATGATGGATAGGGCGGTTAGCTTCTATGGCTTGCTCATAACCGGTGCGCTGGCTTGTCTTGTCATCGGCTGGGTATTTGGCACGGGAAAGCTCAGGGAACACTTGAATGAGACTTCAGATATAAGAGTCGGTGCCTGGTGGGATTGGCTGATAAAAATTATCGTACCAGCGGGTCTGATTTTCGTGGTTATCGTTGGTGGCTTTACCAAGGATATACCGGCACCTTATGAAGGGTATCAGGTAGGACTACTAAGTGGCTCACATATTATATGGATTATACTTGGTGCTACCCTGATACTCAGCTTTGTGCTTAATGCAGTCAAAACTAGGACATCGGCAGGAGGTGAGTGAAAAATGAGTACAGCAGCCATCGTCACCACCATCATTGTGTGGCTAGTGTTCATTTGTGGGTTAGGCTTTTGCTTCTCTCGTCTTGGCAAAGGTGGTGAGTGGGAAGACTAGAATAGCACCCACTTTCTTTACTTTGCGCTATAAGAGAACGAGGAGAAACTAATAGCCACAGTCAAGAACTAGAGCTGCTCCAAGATAAGAGCAGCTCTAGCTTTGTGGCAGTTAATTTGGCTAAGAGTAATCTTTGAAGCAAAAGGTTTTATATTTATGGTGGGCGATTCTGGGCTCGAACCAGAGACCTCGGTCTTATCAGGACCGCGCTCTAACCAACTGAGCTAATCGCCCAAAAATCGTATCCGATTCTATGTTAAAGATGACGCAAAGTCAAGTTTTAAACCAAATGGCATCGGGGAAACTAGAGTGGCTCTAGTTAGATTAATCATTCCCACTCTTCTGGCGGAATGACAGACTTGTGAGCTCTCCACTCACGACCCAAGGCGGCACGCCATTCTAGCATTTCTAACCTGAACGCCTCGTATTCTTTCTGGAGCGTCTCGTAAAGCTTGGCATTTTCCAAAGCAATGGCACCTAGATTAGCCACCGCACCTACAAAGTACATATCATCTTTGGTGAATTGGCATGGCTCTGTAGTATATACCCTTACTACTCCGATTATCTCCCCTCTCCGCTTCATTGGAACGGAGAGGACGGATGCGATTCCTTCTTTCTTGGCTGATTCTCGATACTGAACTCTCTCATCTGTGGTAGCGTCCAATACAGCAACCGGCTGACCTCGCAGTGCTTCAGCAATACTCTTATCCGCAGATACCGGACCCTTTTTAATGTACTGCTCACTAAGTCCATAAGCTGCCCTATGGATTAAGAGTTTCTTATCCGGTTCGAGGAGCATTATTGAACTTCCCTTGACTTCTAAAGCCTTAGCCACACTCTCAACAATACTGTTAAGCACAGCCTCTGGAGTTCGAGCTGAATTTATTACAGCTGCTATCTTGTATAGGCTGGTGTAATATCTCTGCTCCCTTTTTTCCATTAATAGGACCTCCTATCATCGGTTCCTTGCCTTATTATCCATCAAGATGCACTAAGAGTCAAGGAAAAGGTAGCTGGTTTCTCGGCGGGGGACAATCATTGCCAAGGGCAGGGTAACCGATAGGTCACCACAGGGAGTGGCGTTCATGACTTTCCACTTCAAAGAGGCACCAGTCAATCTACTGACTGTTGATGCACTGGACCCTATAGCTAAAATCCCTGAGCTCAAAGTATGCTCAATACAAATGAAGCGCCACTTCAGCAAAAAGCGACATAAGACAACTTAATTTGGCTCTTTTTGTCAGTTGTGAATCCTTAGAAGAAGGCTTATATCAAAAAACCTTAACAACTGAATAGCGAAAGGAAGGTAAATCTACTCCAATTAATCGGAGACCGACCTAGGAGACTATAGGTTTACACCTAATCTCTCCCTAGAAAGGAGGTGATCCAGCCGCAGCTTCCGCTACGGCTACCTTG